>NZ_JBNCKS010000011.1:134780-140658 GCF_049841635.1 Micromonospora sp. DT44
CGGGGCCGGCCGCCCCCCCCTCCCGCCCCCCCGCCCCCCCGCCCGCTCCCCCCCCCAGGGGGGGGCCGGGCCCCCCCCCCCCCCCCCCCCGACACCCGTTCCAGCTGGACCCCTCGTCACCCGTACGCCGGGGCTGCGTCCAGCCGGAGCCGCCACCGTGGTCCCTGGCCGGTGAGTCGGACGATCGCCAGCGGCGCGACGTCGAACTGCCGGTACGTCGCCAGCGGCAGATCCAGGGCGTGCACGAGCGCCACCCGGATCACCAGCGGGTGCGTGACGGCGGTGACCCGTCGGCCGACGTCGCGTTGCGCGTCCAGCCACCGACCGACGCGCTGGCGCACCGCGACGATCGACTCACCGCCGTGCGGCGCGGCGTCCGGCGTGGACAGCCACTCGCGTAGCGCGTCCGGCCGCTCCGCCGCGATCTCCGCGAGGGGTCGGCCCGACCAGTCGCCGTAGTCACAGTCGGCCAGGGCCGCCTCGATGGTGGGCGCGAGCCCGAGAACCTCGGCGGTCTCGACGGCCGCCGCCGCGGGGCTGGACAGGCACGCCACCGGGTCGCCTTCGCGACGGCCCGCACCAGCGGGGGACTGGGCGAGGGCGGCACGCCGGCCGCCCTCGTCCAGGCTGTCGTTCCCGCCGAACCGGGCCTGCCGCAGGGCGGCGGTGTGACCGTGGGCGACCAGCCGCAGGCTGGTGGCGCTCACCCGGCCAGTCGTGCGTCGGCGACCGTGCGCTGGCGGTGCATCAGGGCGGCGAAGAGCAGGCCGATCCCGGTCCACAGCACCATCTGGGTGCCGAGCGAGGCGAGTCGGAAGCTCCACAGCAGCGTCGCGGGGAAGTCGCCGGGGACCTCCTGGAACGACGGCAGCACCACATAGGACACGACGGTGACCAGCAGGAAACCGCCGACCGCAGCGCTGGCCCGCAGCCACACCGGCGCGTGCTCACCCACCGACCGGTAGCCGAGCGAACCGGACCAGACCGCGACCAGGCCGAGTACCACCATCAGCAGGTAGGTGACCGTGCGCTGGTTGATGGTGGACGGGTCGCCGACGGCCGGCGGATTCGGCGGGTACTTGAGGAACGGCACGATCACCGCGCCGAGTAGCGCACCGCCGGCCAGCAACAGCCCGGACCGCCCGTCGTCTGCGGTCCGCCGACGACGGCCCAGCAGGACGTACGCGCTGGCCAGCAGGCCGCCCATGGCGGCGCCGAAGAGGCCGGTGGCCAGGAACAGGCCGCCGCGTTGGGCGTTGCGGCCGACCAGGGCCTCCTCGCCGTGCTGGTGCCCGTCGGCGGTGGCCTCGGCGTGCTGGTGCCCGTCGGCGGCGGGCTCAGCCTGGGTGGCCGCCTCCTCGATGGCGATGGCCGCCTCGACGTGTGGTTCGCCGACGACGAAGGCGAACGTCCCGGCCAGCAGGCCGGCCACCAGGCCGGCGAGGAGCCCGCGCAGCAGGACCGTGACGAACGTGGGTGCGGTGCCGGTGCCGGTCAGTGGCACGGGACACCGAGCAGGTGCCGGCCGTCGTGCATCAGCTCGTGCAGGTACATCCCGCTGCGCGAGACCGCCCCCTGGTCAAAGGCGACGAGGTAGGTCAGCAGGGCGAGCACGGCGACGGTGGCCAGGACGGTCCACAGGAGACGGGTCGGGACAGCGGGGTGCGCCAGCGGCTGGCTGGAAGTGGAGCTGGACATGCGTGAACGAACCTCCTCGGGGATGACGCGTCCCCATCGCAAGGCTGCGGACGACCGAGCGTCCTGGCTCGCGCCCCCCGGGCTGGGGGCCGCTCACAGTGGCGCGACCGCGCCGGATTCTCACCGGCTTCCCTCGCGTCGCCGCAGATAGTGGGTCGACCGTATCGGTGCCGGTTCGCCTCGGTCAAGCCGTTGGCGACGGTCGGGGCGTCACCGCCCCGTCGGCCGGCTCCGAGCCGATCGACGAGGGTCGTCATCGTCGACCGCGACACGCCGAACCCGACATGTGGGGTGTGACAAACGAGCTCGCCCCTATATATGGTGTCGACCGCAGCTGGTTCGGCCACTCCTGGCGAGTGTTCGAGGCAAGAGGGAACCCGGTGGAAGTCCGGGACTGTCCCGCAGCGGTGAGTGGGAACGACCGCCGTCATCAGCACTGGGCCACCGGCCTGGGAAGCGACGGCCAGTAGGTGACCGGGCAGGCCCGGTCGCGCCCGCGAGTCCGAAGACCTGCCAGCGCACCGCGCACCCGAACCTCGGGTGCGCGGCGGTCCGAGGCCGCGTGGAACGGCTGACGCCACCTGACCCACGCTCGCGCTGGCGTGGCGTCGACGGCGTCCGTCTCCCCGCGTCCGAGGGCCCTTGAGGTCTCGAACTCCCGAGGAGTGAGTGGTGACAGTCACCCAGGTGGTCCCGGTCAGCGGCGAGGCCGCGCGGCGGACCCCGATGCAGGTGCGCAAGCGCGACGGCGGCACCGAACCCGTGGACGTGAACAAGATTGTCCGGGCGGTCGAGCGGTGGGCCGACGATCTCACCGACGTCGACCCGATGCGGGTGGCCACCCGCACGATCAGCGGCCTGTACGACGGCGCGACGACCGCCGAACTGGACCGGCTCTCCATCCAGACCGCCGCCGAGATGATCGGTACGGAGCCGCAGTACTCGCGCCTGGCCGCGCGGCTGTTGGCCGGCTACGTCGACAAGGAGGTGCGGCGCCAGGGCATCACCTCGTTCAGCGCGGCGATCCGGGCCGGCCACGCCGAGGGTCTGATCGGTGACGAGACCGCCGCGTTCGTCGCCGCGCACGCGAAGACGTTCGACGACGCCGTCGACGCCGACGGCGACCGTCGCTTCGAGTACTTCGGCCTGCGCACCGTCTACGACCGGTACCTGCTGCGTCACCCCACCTCAAGGCTGGTGCTGGAGACCCCGCAGTACTGGCTGCTGCGGGTGGCCTGCGGCCTGTCCCGTACGCCAGACGAGGCGGTCGACTTCTACCGGCTGATGTCCAGTCTCGCCTATCTGCCCAGCTCGCCGACCCTGTTCAACTCCGGCACCCGACACACCCAGATGTCCTCGTGCTATCTCGTGGACTCGCCGCGCGACGAACTGGACTCGATCTACGCGCGCTACGCCCAGGTCGCCAACCTGTCCAAGTTCGCCGGTGGCATCGGCATTGCGTTCTCCCGGATCCGGTCCCGCGGCGCGCTGATCCGGGGCACGAACGGGCAGTCCAACGGCATCGTGCCGTTCCTGCGCACACTGGACGCGAGCGTCGCGGCGGTCAACCAGGGCGGGCGGCGCAAGGGCGCGGCCTGCGTCTACCTGGAGCCGTGGCACCCGGACATCGAGGAGTTCCTCCAGCTACGGGACAACACGGGCGAGGACGCCCGTCGTACGCACAATCTCAACCTGGCCAACTGGGTCCCGGACGAGTTCATGCGCCGGGTCGAGGCCGACGAGATGTGGTCGCTGTTCGACCCCGACGAGGTGCCCGAACTGCCCGACCTGTGGGGCGAGCGGTTCGACGCCGCGTACCGGGCCGCCGAGGCGCAGGGCCGCTACGTGCGGCAGCTGCCGGCCCGCGAGCTGTACGGGAAGATGATGCGGACCCTGGCCCAGACCGGCAACGGCTGGATGACCTTCAAGGACGCCGCCAACCGGTTGTGCAACCAGACGGCCGAGCCGGGGAACGTGGTGCACCTCTCCAACCTCTGCACCGAGATCATCGAGGTGTCCAGCGACGACGAGACCGCCGTGTGCAACCTCGGCTCGGTGAACGTCGCCGCCCATCTGACCGATGACGGCATCGACTGGGAACGGCTGCGCGCCACGGTCCGGACGGCGGTGACGTTCCTCGACCGGGTCATCGACATCAACTACTACCCGACCCCGCAGGCGGCGGCGAGCAACCCCCGCTGGCGGCCGGTCGGGCTCGGGCTGATGGGGTTGCAGGACGTGTTCTTCGCGCTGCGGCTGCCGTTCGACGCGCCGGCCGCGCGGGAGCTGTCCACGCGGATCAGCGAGGAGCTGTACCTGACCGCGCTGGAGACCTCCGCCGACCTGGCCCGCGAGTTCGGCGCCCACCCGGCGTTCGCGCAGACCCGGGCCGCCCGGGGCCAGCTCCAACCCGACCTCTGGGGCGTTGAGGGTACCCAGACCGCGCGCTGGAGCGCGCTGCGTCAGCAGGTGCGGGAGTACGGGCTGCGCAACTCGCTGCTGGTGGCGGTCGCGCCCACCGCGACGATCGCGTCGATCGCCGGCTGCTACGAGTGCGTCGAGCCGCAGGTGTCCAACCTGTTCAAGCGCGAGACGCTCTCGGGGGAGTTCCTCCAGGTCAACACCGCTCTTGTCCGCGAGTTGAAGGCCCGCGGCCTGTGGACGGAGCAGATCCGGTCGGCGATCAAGCGGGCCGAGGGCTCGGTGCAGTCCGTCGTGGAGCTGCCGGCCGACGTGCGGGAGCTGTTCCGTACCGCGTGGGAGCTGCCGCAGCGTGCGCTGATCGATCTGGCCGCCGCCCGCGCGCCGTTCATCGACCAGTCCCAGTCGCTGAACCTGTTCCTGGCCTCGCCCACCATCGGCAAGCTCTCCTCGATGTACCTGTACGCCTGGAAGACCGGTCTGAAGACCACCTACTACCTGCGGTCCCGGCCGGCCACCCGGATCCAGCAGGCCACCGTCAGCGCGGTGACGCCCGTTGTCCCCGTCGCGGTCGATGCCGACGCGTTGGCCTGCTCGCTGGAGAACCCCGAGTCGTGTGAGGCGTGCCAGTGACCGTCGCCGACACCACCACCGACAGCACCATCGACGCGAGGACCACGCACATGCTGCTCGACCCCGGGATGGACCTGACTCTCCGTCCGATGCGCTACCCGCACTTCTTCGACCGGTTCCGGGACGCCATCCGCAACACCTGGACGGTCGAGGAGGTCGACCTGCACACCGACCTCGCCGACCTGGACCGTCTGTCGCCGGCCGAGCGGCACCTGGTCAGCCGCCTCGTCGCGTTCTTCGCCACCGGCGACACGATCGTCGCCAACAACCTCGTGCTCAACCTGTACCAGCACGTCAACAGTCCCGAAGGTCGGCTCTACCTGTCCCGGCAACTCTTCGAGGAGGCCGTACACGTCCAGTTCTACCTGAACCTGCTCGACACGTACGTGCCCGACGAGACCGAGCGGTTCGAGGCCTTCGCCGCCATCGAGAACATCCCGTCGATCCGTCGCAAGGCCGAGTTCTGCTTCCGCTGGATCGACTCGCTGGGCGACCTGCCGGAGCTGCGTACCCGCGAGGACCGGCGGACCTTCCTGCTCAACCTGATCTGCTTCGCGGCCTGCATCGAGGGGTTGTTCTTCTACGGCGCGTTCGCGTACGTCTACTTCCTGCGTTCCCGTGGCCTGCTGCACGGGCTGGCGTCGGGGACCAACTGGGTGTTCCGCGACGAGTCCATGCACATGGCGTTCGCGTTCGACGTCGTCGACACCGTACGCGCCGAGGAGCCGGATCTGTTCGACGACGACCTGGCCGACCAGGTCCGCCGGATGCTCGCCGAGGCGGTCGAGTGCGAGGTCCAGTTCGCCGAGGACCTGGTGGGCCAGGGGGTGCCCGGTCTCACCCTGGCGGACATGCGCCAGTACCTGCAGCACGTCGCCGACCGTCGGCTCGCCCAGCTCGGGATCGCGCCGCACTACGGGTCGGCCAACCCGTTCGCCTTCATGGAGTTGCAGGACGTGCAGGAGCTGTCCAACTTCTTCGAGCGGCGGGTGTCGGCGTACCAGGTCGGGGTGACCGGCACGGTCGCCTTCGACGACGACTTCTAGAACCAACGCCGTTCAGTTAGGCGGTGGGTGTGGTCGTCAAGGGTCCGGGCTGATGATGTTGATACTGGTGGTGGCCTGGT
>NZ_JBNCKS010000012.1:0-37959 GCF_049841635.1 Micromonospora sp. DT44
GAACGACAGGGGCAGGAAGTCATACCGGGCCGGGCGACCGAGGGTCCCCGGCTGGGGACGATCAAAAAGGTAACGGGTGCATGCCTGCCCCCACCGACGCGCAGGCTTGACCTCAAGCATGGTTGAGCTACCAACCTCAGCGTCATGCGACGACTCATCCGTGCAATCAAGGGTGTTCTACCTGCGCGCAGAGCCGCAGTGGGACCGCGAAGCGTGATGCCTGTGCGTCATCTTGATGACTCACAGGCATCACGCTCTTTGGGGCCGTGGGCGGCTGCACGTATAGCGGCGGCGGCTGACCCCACTGCGCCCCAGCTGGCTCGTTTCCTTCTGCTCGCCCCAGAGCTGTACGGGTCGACTGCCAAAGAACCCGGGCGGTGCGAGTAGGCAAGGAGGGTCGGCGGCAGCAACAGTGACAGCAATCAGCCGGCAAGGGGTCATAAGCCGCAGAACCGTACCCAAGGCGGCGTGTATCGGCTCACGTAGTCGCGGGCACGGGGCAGCCGGTCTTGCCAGTACTGGTGCGGCATGCGGGAGTCGTGCGCCTCGCAGAATTCCGCGAGACCTTCCGCGATCTTGACACTCTCCAGCGGGCGGTCCTCGAAGGTGATGTTGGCCTCCCAGCAGTTCCGCCTCGGCGTTCCAGCCCGAGTGGTCGAACGCCCAGCCATCGCAGAGCGCGTACACGTGGAAGACCGACCATTCGCCTGCCAGACGTACTCCCGCGATCTCGATCGGCCGCTTGGGCCGCCACCGTCCGAACGTTAGCGGATTGTCCGTCTGGCGCGGCGAATGGCGGTCAGCGCCGGGCCGATGACGGCAGCCGCTACGACACGACAAGTCTCCAACTATCCCTCCGGGTGTGTTACCGACGCTTAGTTGAGGCCGGCCAGCCCTACAGTCAGCAGACGCACTCGAACGACAGGCCACTGCTCGTCGGGAGCGCGCTCCAGGCCGACCGGATGGGGGCGTGGCGATGCGCCTGCGCCCGGGTGTCCGCCAACGCTTCGGCCCGTAACGGCCCGACGGGAGGAAATTTGAACCCCGTGGGATCCGCGCGCTGGGCAGCGACGGCGTGCAGCGGGGTGACGTCGAGCTGGTCAAGGTCGATCAGATCGGCCTCGTCGTCGAAGACCATCTCCAGGTCGAGCTGCCACAGCTCGGGCTGCCGGTACGGGTCGTCATGGTCACCGATGTCGGCGATGGCCAACTGGCGGGTGAACGTCAGACTCAGGCGGCCGTCGTTCCAGGAGTGCCGTCCCCACTGGACGATGAAACCATCGGCGTCAGAGTCCGCAGTCGGGTCGATGCCGTCAATCTCCACCTGCATGAACTCGGCGAACGGACCCCAGGCCGCCTGGACATCGGTCACCGAATCCTGCTCGACGCGGTAACGCCGCAGAATCTGCGCGAACACGTCAGGGGTGGTCCGCCAGGGGATCTGCATGTGGCCAGCGTGCTTGACGACAAACCCGGCTGACAACCCACTCTTGCGCAGGTCAGCGGTGACGTACCGCAGGGTCCGGGACTTTTTCGGATGTCCAGGTCCGGCGGACAATGTCATCATGGCGAGATGGCGACCCCACAGAATGGATCATGAGCCGTAGGCCTCCCCGCCTTCTACGAGTACCTCGGTACACCAAGCACGCCGACCCCTCCCCACGTGTTCCCGATGGGATCTCGGCCAAGGTGCTGCGGCAGATCACCGAAGCCGCACAGGCAGGGCGCTGCCAGGACGTGCAGTCGATGGCCTCAGCGGTTGCCACCTTGAAGCGGTTTCTCCGGCGATCCGGCGCGGTGTTGACGCTCGATCAGGACGCCGACTGCCCCTGCTGTGACCCGCGTCAGGCGATGGACACCCTGCACACGATCGCTGGTGCAGTCCCTCTGAGCGGCAGGCGCGAGATCCAGGCGATCGTGGATCCCCTTGTTGAGCGGTATCGCGCCCGCACCCTGCACGATCCGAGCCGGCCACAAGACAGCCCATGGTGGTGGCGACGCATCGCCGACCGCTAGACCACTGCGGCGCGGGTCGGCGCTTCCGTCACTCCCGTCGGGCGGCTCCGCGCATCGCGTACGCCATCACGCCCGTGACCGCCAGGACGGCCGCGACCACGGCCGCCGGCCAACTGTCGTGGGGTTGGCCCGGCCAGGTGGCGAGCGCCCCCCACGTGCTCGACTGGGGGAACAGGGCCGCGACCACCGCCCACCCCATGGGCAGGAACCAGGCGCGGGCCGCGCCCGCGACCGTCGCGCAGAGCGCGGTCAGGCCCAGCAGGCCGGCGGAGTCGCGGACCATCAGCGCGGTGGGGCCGAAACGGGCGCCGCTGGGTTGGGTGGCGAGCAGCACGACGAGTACGAGCACCAGCGCGGCCAGCAGGTGCACGGCTCGCCGCCACGGCCAGCGCAGTGCGGCCGTGCGTTCCAGGTCCTCGTCGGGGGCGGCCAGTGTGGTCGACAGGGCGGCCACCATCAGCGTGACCGTCAGGACGACGAGCAGGAGGATGACGTCGCGTTCGGTGGACAGCGTCAGCCACAGCGCCCAGATCAGGGCGGCGGCGCTGACGGACGCGGCCAGTGCCACGGGTACGCGTCGTGCGCGTAGGTGCAGGATCATCGCGACAGCAGTCCGGTGGAATCCTGGCAGGCCAGGATCGCGTCGCGTACCGCGATCACGCGGGAGAGCGCCTCCGGGGCGGGCAGCTTCTGAAGCTCTCGCCACAGGGTGACCGCCTCGGCGTTGAGCTGCGGATCCTCCCCGATCATCTCGGGAATGACGCCGACGTTGGAGACCGGCTCGCGGCCGAGCAGGTGGTAGGCGGCGGCCCGTTCGACCGCGGCGTTGCGCTCGCAGTCCGGGCCGCCGTCTCCGGTGCCCAGGCCGAACACCATCTCGGGGACCACGGCGTCGGGGTGGGCCAGGCCGCCGTGGTCGTCGATCCGGACATCGATCGTGACGATGTCGGCGTCGTGGCCGGGCACGTCCTCAATGAGGATGGCCCGCGTGTCCTCGTGCGCCTGGGTCGGGGCGTTCGGCATCTTGGCGAGGGTAGCCAGGCCCTGGCGGGCGAGCGGGGTCAGCGATTCCAACACGTTCGCGTTGACACGGGTGACGCAGATCTTCGGCGCGTCGTCGGTGCAGGCGAGTTCGCGGGCCACGGGGTCGACCGGCGCGACGAGGCTCGCCTCGTCGCGGGGGACGATCGCCGCCGCGACGCCGAAGCCGAGCAGCACCGGCAGGACGGCGGCCACCGACGTGCGGGGACCTTGCGCGACCAGCAGGAGTACGCCGGTCAGCGCGAGACCGGCCATGAAGATGGCGAGCACGGCGGTGACCCGCGGGTCGATGGTCTGGAACGGGTAGAACGGGGTGCTGCCGTACGCGGGAGACAGGATCGCGGCCATCCAGTCCGGCCGCATGACCACAGTGAAGAAGACCAGCAGCACACCGGCCACGGCGAGCACGGGCGCGGTCACCAGCGCGGGTAGCAGCCGCCCGATGCCCAGGCCGAGCCAGGCCGCCGCGACCAGGGAGAACGCCCCGACCAGTGTGATGGCGACGACGTCCGGCGGGAAGTACGCGGCGGTGGACGCGATCCGCAAGCCGCCCGCGCCGACCACCAGCAGGAAGGCGAGCCCGAGCGCGGCTCCCATCGCGACGAGGACCGGGAGCATCCGGCGGGCGCGGGACCGGGGTGTGGTGGCGAACAGTTCCCCGACCTTGGCCCGGTGTTCGCGGCGGCCCTGCCACGCTCCGGCGGCGAGGGCGATCGGCCAGAGCAGGAGCAGGTACTCCTTGACGGTGAGCGTGAGGGACATCCACCCCTCCGACCAGCGGCCCGGGGCAAGGTAGAGGGCGGCGACGCCGACCGCCACCGCGAGGAGCGCGGCGCCGGCTGCGGCGGAGCGCCGGAGTTCGATCCGCAGGACGCTCATCGGCTGGCCGCCTCGTGCCGGCGGAGCAGCGCCGAGTAGCCGCGTTCGGCGGGGCTGTCGCCCGGGTGGCGCTCGTCGCCTTCGGCGGCAAGGGCTGCGGGCGTGCCCTGCCACACCAACCGACCCTCGTTGATCAGCACCACCTCCGTGCAGGCGGCGACCACGTCCTCGACGAGGTGGGTGGAGACCAGCACGCAGGCGTCCGTGCCCAGGTCGCGCAGCAGCTCACGAAGGTCGAGGCGCTGCTCGGGGTCGAGGCCGACGGTCGGCTCGTCCAGCAGCAGCACCCGCGGATCGTTGACGATGGCCTGGGCGACGCCGGCCCGGCGGAGCATCCCGCCGGAGAGTGTGCGGAGCCGGGCGTCGGCCTTGGCGCTGAGCCCGACGCGGTCGATCGCGCGCTGCGTGGCCGCTGGGATGTCGGGCTTCGGCATCTCCTTCAACCAGGCCAGGTACGACACGAACTCCCGCACCGTAAACCGCGGGTAGTAGCCGAAGTGCTGCGGCAGGTAGCCCAGCGAACGCCGGGCCTGGCGCAGGTCGGCGCGACCGTCCACCGAACTGCCGAGCAGGGTCAGCCGGCCACCGGACGGCTTGATTACGGTGGCCAGGGCACGCATCAACGTCGTCTTGCCCGCGCCGTTGCGCCCCAGCAGGCCGTGGACGCCGGTGGCCAGGCTCAGGTCGAGCCCGTCGACGGCCAGGTGCCGGCCCGCCCGCACCTTCAGCGCCTCGGCGTGAATGGCCCAGGGGTGGATGGTGGTGGCCGTTTCGGCCAGGCTCACCGCTCGCATGGTGGTTCCCTTCAGAAGGAGGTGAGGCGCCGGAAGCTGTCGGCGCGCAGGAGGGTCAGGGCGGCCAGCACGACCGTGACGACGGCCCACCCACCGATGGCCGCCGGTTCCAGGAACACCGGCAACTCGGCGGTGGCGAGGCTGGGCGCGACCACCGCGGCGGCCCAGGCGGCCATCAACCCGATCGCGGCGCGGCGGACGCCGACGAGGGAGCCGAGCAGCAGCGTGGCGGCGGTGAAGGCCAGGCACGGCAGCAGCATCAGCGCGGGGTTCACCCGGCTGGCCCCGTAGGCGGCGAGCACGGCGAGCACCGGGATGACGAGGACGAGCACCCCGGCGGTACGACGCAGGAGCATCGTCAGACCGGCCGAGGGGGTGCCGACGACCAGTTCCCAGGCCGGGTCGCCGCGTCTGCTCCAGGCCGCGGCGACCCCGGGCAGCGGCGCGAGGGGCGCGAGCAGCAGCACGATCGACGGCAGCTCGGACAGGAAGTACGTGAGCAGGGCCGCGGTGCCGAGCACGCCGGCGGTCATGGCGACCCAGGGCAGCAGCGCCGCCACGAACCAGCGCTGCCGCAGCGGCGTACGGAGGAAGGCCCTGGACCGTGGGGTGGGGCCGGCGGCGATCGCGCGGTCGACGGCTGCCGCGACCTCGGCGACCAGGGCGCGCGACTCGATGGTGGTGCTGCCGGCAAGGCGGGCGCGGCAGTCGGCGCAGCTCTCCAGGTGCACTTCGATCGACCAGACGGTCGCCTCGTCGAGGCCGGGATCGCCGTCGGCGTAGCGGTCGATGTCGTTCAGGGTGGGATGCGTGGTCACGACAGGGCCTCCCGCAGGACGATCCGGGCGCGGCGGATCTGGGACTTGACGGTGTTCTCGGGTACGCCCAGCAGCACGGACGTTTCGCGGACGGTGAAGCCGTCCAGGACAGTGGCGCGGAGCACCGCGCGAACCTCGGGCGGCAGCACGGCGAGGGCCTGTTCGAGTTCCTGCCCGACCCGGCCGGCGAGCGCCTCGTCCTCGGCCGCGGGCACGACCGTCTCGACCGGATGCACCTGCGGCACCCGGGCCTGCCGCGAACGACGCCGGAACGCGTCCACCAGGCGGTGCGCGGCGATGGTCCACAACCAGCCGACGGCGCTGCCGGTGACCTGGTCGCCGGCGAAGCTGCCGGCTGCCCGCCACACCGTCAGGAAGGTCTCCTGAAGGACGTCGGCGACCACGTCCGGGTCCGCGCACCGGCGGCGCAGGCGCACCTCCAACCAGGGCGCGGTACGCCGGTACAGCTCGTCGAAGGCCCGCCGGTCACCGCGGGCCACCCGGCGGACGAGTTCCTGCTCGTCCGCCGCGTCCAGGCTTCGTCTCACGACAGGTAAGACGACCGCCCCCTCGCGATCGGGTCTTGCGCGACTGTGACTGCCGTCACTATCACCCGCTCGGCCTTCGACCCGAACGGTCGGGGGCGTTGCTGCCGTGCATCAGGTCGCGGAAGTCCCGTGCCCCACCCTCGCCGTCGTGGATCTGCACCCAGTGGTGTGCCGTGCTCTGTCTTGCTCGGCATCCGAAGCCCCGAACGGATGTGAGCGGGACGGCGCGGTCGGAAGCCCCGCCATCCCTGCTGACGGTCCCAGGATCACTAGCAATCTAGGTAGACTAGGCCGAAGTAAGATGCAATCTAGCTTCGGAGGGGTCGATGTTCGTCGGTCGGCGCGCGGAACTCGACCTGCTCACCCAGCAGCTTGACCACGTGAGGCGCACCGGGAGGGGCCGCTCCGTCGCCATTCGCGGGCGACGACAAGTGGGGAAGTCACGCCTGGCACAGGAGTTGTGCGACCGGGTCGATCTGCCGTACTGCTTCTACACCGCCGTCAAGGGCGCGTCGAGCATCGAAGCGGTGAGCTATTTCCTCAGCGCCCTTCGCGACTCGTCTCTGCTCAGCTCCCGCAGCCGCGACATTTTGCCCTCCCAGCCGACAGCCGGCGGCTGGGGAGACATGCTGCGGGTGCTGGCGGGAGTCCTGCCCGATACGCCGAGCGTGGTCGTCCTCGACGAGCTGCCATGGGCCTCTGAGCAGGACGCGACATTCGACGGGCACCTGCAGGTCACGTGGGACCGTCTGATCTCCAGCAAACCGGTACTGCTACTGCTGCTCGGTAGCGATCTGCACATGATGCAACGATTCACCGAATACGATCGGCCGTTTTACGGCAGGGCCACCAACATGGTCCTCGGTCCGTTCAATCTCGCCGAAACCGCCACGCTTACAGGGCTGGGCGGGGCGGATGCGATCGATGCGCAACTGATCACCGGTGGATTGCCGGGCATCGCCTTGGAATGGTCACCGGGAACACCTCCCACCGACTTCCTGAGCCAGCAGATCTCCCACAAGACCTCGGCGTTGTTCACCATCCCCGAACAATCCCTGGCGTCGGAGTTTCCGGCCCCGGACACTGCCCGGCGCATTCTCGAGGCGGTCGGCGGCGCAGGCAGCCGCACCTTCAGCAACATCGCCGCGACCGCTGGCGACCGCGGCGGTCCGGTCAGCTCCGGGACCCTCTCCCCGCTGCTGCACCGGCTCGTCGAGGAGAAACAGATCCTCGCCGTCGACAAGCCGCTCTCCACCAAGCCCAGCAAACTGGCGCAGTACCGGATCGCCGACAGCAACCTGCGTCTCTACCTGGCCATTCTGCGGGATGTGCAGCAACTGCTGTTGCGTGATCGGACAGCGGCCGCCCGCGCCGTCCTGGACAGTCGGTGGTCCACCTGGCGGGGCAACGCTGTCGAACCGATCATCCGCGACGCGCTCGCCATCGCGGCCGGCGCCGGCGGCCTGCCCTGGACGGAAACGTGGGAGGTCGGCGGCTGGTGGAACCGGCAGTCCAACCCGGAGATCGATCTTGTCGGAGCCGACCGCGCCCCGATCGCCTCGCACATCGCGTTCGCCGGTTCCATCAAATGGCAGGACGGACCGTTCGATCGGCGCCACCTCGACGAACTACGCCGCCACGCCCCCGCGATCCCGGGCTTCGAACCCGGGACCAGCGGCCTGGTCGTCGTCAGCCGATCCGGCACCGCCCTCTCGGGCGAGGCCGTGGATCTCGTCTGGGGTCCTGACGACATCGTGCGTGCCTGGTCGGTCTGATGCGGCTACGTCATGCCGTCGGTGCCGCACCGGCACCCCCGGATCGCCGACTGGTCGGCTACGGGAGTTGTCAACGGCGTTCGAAGCCTGGCGCGGACGGCTCACGTGGCTATCCTCTTCAGGTGCTGGTCCGTGTGGAGGTCGTTGACGCGGGTCCGGCATTTCGAAGGGACTAGCGACATGGCCCGTGTGGTACCGGCAGTTATCCGCGCACTCGACGTCCTCGAACTGTTCCTGGACTGCCCCCAACTGTCGGCCCGCCAGGTGATGGAGCGGCTCGACCTGCCGCGCACGACCGTCCACGAGCTGCTCGTGACGCTCGAGGCTCGCTCGTACCTGATCTCCGTGCCGGGTCAGCCGGTGCAGTATCGGCTCGGTATGCCGCTGTTCCAGCTGGGCGCGGCGTTCGCGGGTCGGCTCGATCTGGTACGCGAGGCGCAGGGTGTCGCGCGGGACGTGGCCGCCGCCTGTGACGAGGCGGTTCACGTGGCGGTGCTGGACGGCGCCGATGTCGTCTACCTCGTCAAGTTCGACAGCATCCACCCCGTTCGGATGGTGTCCGGAGTCGGGTTGCGGCTGCCCGCCCACTGCACGGCGGTCGGCAAGGTGCTGCTGTCGGCCCTCGATCCGGAGGACCTGGACGCGGTCCTGTTGAAGGATCCCCTTCCGGGCATGACGCCGGACAGCATCACCGACCCGGACCTCCTGCGGGAGCATCTCGACCAGGTCCGGGCGGAGGGCGTCGCGGTCGACGTCGGCGAGTCGGACAGCGCGATGCGCTGCGTCGCGGCGGCGATCCGGGATCACTCCGGCGCCGTCATCGCCGCGATGAGCCTGTCCGCGCCGATCATCCGGTGGACGCCGCAGGTGCAGGTGGAGTGGACCGGGCTGGTTCGCGAGGGCGCGGCAGCGCTGTCGACGCGCATGGGCTACCGCCCCCAGTCCCGGTAGCAAACCTCCCGCTTTTGGTTCGAAACAGCATCGAAACATTGACATCGCTGACCGGGCTGCTCTAGCGTCGCACCACTCGATGCGGTATATCGAACCTAGTTCGAAATCTCGAACGGCGGTGGTCCCGTGGCACGACCGAACCGGAACATCAGCGCCACTGTCTCGGCCCTGTCGCCGATCGCCTCGACCACGCCGCGCCATCCGAGGTGCGGCACCCGACAGATCTCGGGTGGCTCGGACGAAGCGTGCGTGAGCGGACATCCCGCGGCGGCCGGCGGGCCCGGTCGCCGCGACGGCGACCGACGAACGAACTGATGTCGACAGGCGGCCCTTGGTGGTCGCCACCACAGAAGCCCAACTGGAAACACGACGATCGCGGCGTTCGCCGGGTACGCCATCGGCGTGCAGTCGTGTGCGGCGAGATGAAGGAGGCGGGTGTCCATGGAGGACAAATCGGGTAGGTCTCGACGCGGCGTGCTGGGGATGGGGGTGGGAGTGCTCGGCGCGGCGGGTCTGGCCGCGTGTGGGGGCACCTCCGAATCACCGACCAAGGTGCAGGCCGAGGTTCCGCAGGAGCTGATCGACGCCGCCGCGTCGATGAAGGGCTCCTCGATGGGGATGTTGTCGCAGAAGCTGTACTCGACGGCGGCGAACGACGCCCTCAACAGCTCGATCAAGAAGTTCGCCGACACCACCGGCACCAAGATCGAGAACAGCCTGGTCCAGGCTGACGCGGGTGACGTGGTCGCGAAGATCGATGCCGAGGTCAAGGGTGGGGTGGCACGTGACCTGGCGTTCATGACCGACTCCCGGTTCGTCGCGCAGTTCCAGGCGCTGGGCGACCTGGAAGACGTCACCGACGTCGTCCAGGCGCTGACCGCCAAGTACGGCGAGCCGTGCGCGGAGGCCAAGAACTTCTGCGTCTTCGACGGCAAGTGGTTCGCGATCCCGTACCACTTCATCGGGATCGGGTCGTTCCTGCGCAAGGACTGGATGCAGGACAAGGGCATCACGCCCAAGGACATCTACAGCTGGGAGGAGCTGCGGGACGTCTGCCTGGAGATCTCCGATCCGGGCAAGCGCCGGTTCGGCTGGGGCATGACGATCAACCGGTCCGGTGACGCCAACGGCATGATCGAGGCGCTGATCAACGCGTACGGCGGGTCGATCGCCTCCAACGACGGCAGGAAGGTCACCTTCGAGTCACCCGAGACGGTGCAGGCGGTGACCTTCCTCGGCGACATCTACACCAATTCCAAGTACAAGCCGATGCTGCCGCCGGGAATCGCGAGCTGGACCGACACCAGCAACAACGAGAACTGGCTCGCCGGCATCCTCGGCTACACCCGCAACCAGTTCAGCGTCTACGCGGACTCGCGGACCAAGAAGAACCCGGTGCACGCCAACACCCACGTGTTCTCCGACTGCATCGGACCGGCCACCAACAATCCGCTGCTGCTCGGCCAGTCGCAGGGCTTCGTCATCTTCAAGGGCGCCAAGAACCCCGCGCTCGCCAAGCTCCTGGCGCAGTACCTGGTCAGCGCGCCCGCGCTGCTCGGAGTGGCGAAGGAGGCACCCGGTCTGGTGATGCCCGCCTGGGAGAAGGTCTGGGACGCGGACCCGTTCTTCACCAGCGGCGACCCGGCGTTCCCCATGCTGCGCAAGATCACCCAGTTGCAGCTGCCGTTGAACACGAAGAACGGCCTGACCTTCCCGCAGAAGGCCAGCGCCGGCCAGCAGGCCGTCGGCTCGGCGTACGTCCTCACCGACATGATGCAGCAGGTCGTGCAGGGCACCGCGCCCGCGCAGGCCGTGAAGGCGGCCCACACGAAGATGGTGCAGATCTTCAACCAGCAGGGGCTGCCGCAGTGAGGACGCTCCGTCCCGCACGGGTCCCGGCGGCGAGGGCGTCCTCGCCGCCGGGATCCGGCTCCCTCACGGCGACCCAGCGCCGGCTGGGTCGTGACTGGCGAATGGCGGCGCTGTTCCTGACGCCGATGGCGGTGCTGGTCGGCGGCCTCGTGCTCGTACCGATCGCCCGGTCGATCGTCACCAGCACCACCGAACGGCACGGGCAGGAGTCCGTGTTCGTCGGCCTGGACAATTACCTGCACCTCGTCGGCGACGACCAGTTCCACACGGGCGTGGTGAACTCGTTCGTCTTCACCGCGTACGCCGAGATCTTCAAGGTCGTGCTCGGGTTGGCCGCGGCCCTGCTGCTGCACCACCGACGCCGCGGGCGGGCGGTGCTGGCGGGGTTGCTCCTGGTGCCGTGGGTGGTGCCGACCGTGGTGACGGCGTTCAGCTGGCGCGCGCTGCTCGACCCGATCTTCGGCAGCGTCAACAACCTGCTCACCGCCACCGGAATCGGGCCGCTGCTGGTCGATCTGCACCTGGTCGACAGTTGGCCGGCGGGCTGGCTGTCCGACCCGTCGCTGGCGATGCCATCGGTGATCATGGTGAACGTCTGGAAGGGCGTGCCCTTCTTCACCGTGTGCTTCCTCGCCGGCCTGAAGGCGATCCCGGCCGACCTGTACGAGGCGGCGACCATCGACGGCGCCTCGGCGTGGCAGCGGTTCGCCAACGTGACGCTGCCCGGCCTACGCCACGTGATCACCGTGACGGTGACCCTGTCGTCGATCTGGACGTTCAACAACTTCGACCTGGTCTGGCTGCTCACCCAGGGTGGTCCGGGCGACGTGACGGCGCCGTACGTGCTCGTCGCGTACTCGAAGGCGATCCTGCAGTTGCAGTACGGCGCGGGCGCGGCGGTCACGCTCGTCATGCTGCCGGTCATCGGCGGACTGGTGTTCTTCCTGGTCCGGCTGTTGCGCCAGGATTCGGGGGCGAAACTGCCCCGGGCACGACGCGCGACGCTGCGGGTCGGTACGCGAGCGCGCAAGGCCCTGCCGTGGGTGATCACCGCGGTGGTCACCGGGCTGCTGATCTGGGCGTCGCCGGAGATCTTCTGGAAGGCGGCGGTCGTCCTCGGGGTGATCCTGCTGATCGCGGCGGCGGTCGGTCGGGTGGTGTCGACCCTCCAGTCGCGGGGCGGTCGCCGGGCATCGTCGACGGTGTCGGGCCTGGGCTCCTGGGTCGCGCTCGCCGGGCTGCTCTTCTTCGTGCTCGGTCCGCTGTACTGGATCAGCGTCACGGCCTTCAAGTCCGAGGGCCAGGTCGTCATGCGTACGGACGACCTGTGGCCGACGCCGTGGACCACGGAGCAGTTCACCGCCCTGTTCGCCAACCAGCCGTTCGGTCGCTGGTACCTCAACACCCTGCTGGTGTCCGCGGCGTCCACGGCGGTGGCGCTGGTCTGCGCCGCTCTCGCGGGGTACGCGCTCGCCCGGCTGCGGTTCCGTGGCGCGCAGGGGTTCACCGTCACCGTGCTGCTCACCTACGTGATGCCGGGCGCGCTGCTGTTCATCCCGCTCTACCAGATGCTCATCGGCGTGCGGCTCACCGACTCGTTGTGGTCGCTGGTGGTGACGTACCCGACGTTCACGCTTCCGTTCGCCACGTGGCTGCTGGTCGGCTACTTCTCCTCGATCCCCGTGGAGCTGGAGGAGGCCGCGCTCGTCGACGGCTGCACCCGCCTACAGGCGTTCGGCCGGGTGGTGTTGCCGCTGGCCAAGCCCGGGCTGCTGGCGGTCGCGCTCTTCACCCTGACCAACGCCTGGAACGAGTTCCTCTTCGCCTTCGTGTTCATCACGAAGGACGAGTACAAGACGTTGCCGGTGGGGATGCAGTCGATGATCGCCGGAGATGTCGTACCGCAGGGACAGCTCGCCGCGGCCTCGCTGCTCGTCAGCATCCCCGTGGTGATCATGTACGCGCTCGGGCAGCGCTTCCTGACCGAAGGCCTCACCGCCGGGGCGGTCAAGGGCTGATCGGTGGGGACGTTCAGGTGTACGCGAGCAGGAAGTCGACGGTGCCCGTACCGCCGGGCTGGCCCTGCGGGGTCTGGAGTGCGGGCTCGCTGTTGATGACGTAGAACCCGCCGTTGCCGACCAGGCGAGGGGTGACCGCCATCGCCTGGTGGGCCATGTTCGCCCCGGTCGGGCGTACGACGAAGTCGCGCAGCAGCGTGAACAGGTTGTCGTTCAGATTCGACACGTGCAGCACGCGGTAGGAGCGGGGGGCCGGGGCGCCCCCGCTCGTCAGGCCCCAGATCGGGACGATCTGGTTCCGCCAGTTCGCCGGGTTGTTGCTGATCACGTTGTCGTACGAGTTGAGCTGGGTCTGGATTCCACTATGGATGCCGGCCAGGTGGATGTGCAGTTGGTCCTGCTGGCGGGCGTCGGCGGAGTTGATCCCGAGCCCGATGTTCGGGTACACCACGTGCGAGGGCTGCCCGGGCTGCGCGTTGATCCAAGCGTCCAACCAGTAGTTCGGCGCGGCGGCGGTGGCGATGAACGGGCACTCGATGCCCTTCACCCGGCAGGTCGGCACGAGCAGATAGTTGTGGGTGTTCGGCGGCGCACCGTTGAGCACCACGTAGGTGGACGTGGTGCGCAGGCAGTTGGTCGGCGGTGAGGTCCGCGTACCCAGGCAGACCTGGACCCGGTCCCAGAGGTCGAACCGGCCGCCGGTGTCGGTGGGATAGCCGCACAGCGCCGACGGCGTCGGGCAGACGGCGCCGCCCGGGTTCGGCAGCGGCGGGGGTTGGGGTGAGCCGTCACCCCCGTCGGCCATTCCGCCGTCCGCCCCGGCCAGGGTGAGAAGCCCACCCGCGCTGGCGGCCCCGGACAGCTTGACGAACTGACGTCGGGCCATCTGATCGATCCGTCTGCTGCCGCTCATCGCCACTCTCCACCCGGGACGGTCCGAGGACGCTGCCCGACCCGAAGTCCCTGGTCAGGGTTCGGACGAGCAGGTCGGAACGTGCCGAGATTAGGACAAACTTTCACAGCTCAGAGGAACGCTGGCGGCGGAGTCCCCTGATCGTGTCGCGAGGCGGCCTACCTGGGGAGAGGGTTGGCGACGTAGACGCCCTTGCCCTGCCTGCCGTCGATCAGACCTTCGGCCTTGAGTAACAGCATGGAAGCGCGGATCACCGTATTGCTGACCGCGTAGTGCTCGCAGAGGGAAGCGAAGGACGGCAGTTTGTCGCCCGGCTTCAACTGGCCGGAGCTGATCTGTTCGCGGATATCCCGGGCAACCGTCAGGTAGGCGGCTTCAGACATAGGTGGTGCTCCCAGCTTGGCGGCTGGTGCAAGCAGACCACACCTCAGGCTCGACTTACAACGCTATGCGTTGCCAGTCATTGACTATGCGCACATTGCGTCCTAAGTTGCTGGTGGGGCTACTCAGCTTGGCGGCCGGGTCGTCCCGCCGTGGGTGCCCCCTCTCCGACCAGGGCACCCACGGCACCCCAGGTGTCGGCGGGAGAGGTCGTGACCGAACCGAACGACAGGGCTGAGGCTCCTGACCACTGGCAGCGACGCCCGGAGAGCAAGGTGCCTCGCGTGTCGTACGAGGAATATCTGGTCGCCGTGGCGCTGACGCTGGCGCGGCGGCACCGGCCGGCCTGGTCCTGGTCGCGGTGGCGGTACGCCTGCCGCTGCGGCAGCGACCTGCCCTGCCGTACCCGGCATCGAATTCCGATCAGCCACGCTCACTGGCCAAGCCAGGACGTGCCACGGTGACCACCCATCCGGCGCGTACTCCCGCCTGGGCCTGTGGTGGCTGCGGCGCAGACTGGCCCTGCGCGGCCCGTCGTGGCGAGCTGCGACAGGAGTACGCCGAGGCGCCGGTGTCGCTCGCCCTCTACCTGGCCGCGCAACTCGTTGACGCCACCCGCGACCTGGCCCACGTCCCCGCCGGCCAACTTCACCACCGGTTCCTGGGCTGGGCCCGGCAATGACGTCTGCTCACTGCCCGAGCGGCTTCTCGAACCAGTGGTGGGCGTAGCGCTCGGTGTTGTACGGCGGGATCTCCCGGTAACCGGTCGAGCGGTACAGGGCGATCGCCTCGGTGAGGTTGCGGTTGGTGTCGAGCCGCACGGCGGTCGCGCCGCGCTCGGCGGCGTACCGCTCCAGCTCGCCGAGCAGCCGCCGCCCGACGCCCAGTCTGCGCACGGTGTCCGCCACCCAGACGCGCTTGATCTCGGCGGGCCCGTCGCGGTGCAGTTTCACGGCGCCGCAGCCGACGGGCTCGGTGTTGAGGGTGGCGAGCAGGAGTACGCCCGCCGGCGGGACGAGCGCCTCGTCGTAGACCGGGTTGCTCAATGCCGGGTCGAAGCCGTCGTCGAATCGTCGTCCGACCTCCCGGGCGTACGCGCGCAGGCAGGCGCGGGCCCGCGGGTCGGCGGGCGGGCACGGTTCGACGACCACCATCGACCCGACGAGCAGCCGTTCGACCTCCGCCATGGCGGCGACGAGCCGGTCCCGGCGGTGTGCGGTGAGCGGCTCGAGGATCGAGGCGGCCAGTTCGTCGGACCGCCGGTCGAGTTCGGCCCACTGGATACGGCCGGCGTCGGTGAGGGCGGCGGTGCGGACCCGGCCGTCGCCGCCTGCCTGATCGGTCGGCCCCACGGTGACGAGCCCGTCGTTCTCCAGGGCGCGTAGGAGGCGGCTGAGGTAGCCCGAGTCGAGGCCGAGCCGTGCGCGCAGCGCCGCGACCTCGGCACCCGCCGGGCCGATCTCCCAGAGCACGCGGGCCTGCCCGAGGGGACGCCCCTGGGCCATGTACTCGTCGTCCAGCGCACCCACCCGCTGGGTCACCGTCCGGTTGAACCGGCGCACTGCGGCGACAAGGGCAGAGTTCATACGCCTGACTTTAGTCAGAAGATTCTGGGCGGGGATAGGAGGAGATGCCGGCGCGGTCCAGGACCACCACCAGGAGGACGACAACCATGGCGACCGCGCTGGCAACCACGAGCGGCGGTCGCACTGCGGCGGCCGCCGCAGACAAGGCGACCAGGGCGCCCACCCGAGGCCAGGACAGCCGTCGGTGAATCGCCACCGAGAGGAAGATCCGTCCGACGAGGAACAGGGGCGGCCCACCCAGGATTGCCACGACCGCCGCCGTGTCGCCCCTCTCGGTGGGGTGGGCGATGCTCAGTTCGGCCCCGGCGGCCGTCAGCACGATGCCGGCGACCATCACCAGATGCAGGTCGCCGGTGATGACGCCGAACCGCGACGGGTCCGCGCGGTCGAGGGCCGACCCCAGACGCTGGCCGGCGGGCGTCACGTACAGCAGACCGATCAGCACCGCGGTTGCGAAGACCAGCAGGAAGGCCGCGGTCTTCGCCAGGTCGAGGCGAGTGTCGGCGTACGACAGGCCGGCCACCACGACGAGTTCACCGAGCGCGATGATCATGATTTGTTGGTAGCGCTCCGCGAGATGGCCGCCCGCGAGCTGCAGCTCATCCCGCCGAGCACGGCCCAGCTTGGGCACGGGCCAGCCGAGCCGTGGGCCGGCCAGGTCGATGGCGAGGGCGACCGCCCAGAGCGTCACCCGCCACTGCGCCAGCAGCACGCCAGCGATCCACAGCACCGAGGTCATGCTGTACCAGCACAAGATCCGCAAGGCCCGGCGCTGACGCGGATGACCGCGCAACATCGTGACCGTGACTATGCCCCGGAGAAGATGGACCCCGATGTACGCGCCGGCGAAGAGCGCGGCCCGACCGTGCAGCCCCTCGGGGGCCGCCACCCCGGCGAGCAGACTGCCCAGCGTGGCGGCGATCAGCACCGCCCGGATGACCGGAGTCTCCGGGTCGTACCAGTCGGCGGTCCAGGTGGTGGCCACCCAGATCCACCAGACACCGGCCAGGAGCAGTGCGGTGCGCAACGCGCCGCCCAGCGTGAGGTCCCCCAGCAGGTGCTGGGCCGTCTGGCTGAGGGCGAGCACGAACGCCAAATCGAAGAAGAGTTCCAGGAACGAGGCGCTGAGCGGGGCGTCGCTGCCCCGTAGGAGCCGCTCGGGCCTGCTCGCCATCTCCCCGTCGTACCACCCGGGACCCGCCGCCGGAGGCGAAAACGTCGTCAGCGGCGGACACCGGAGGCGGCGTGGCCGCCGAAGCGCCCGAGGCGACGACCCGCCGCCCCCTCGTGTCGTTGATCCGGCTGCACCCCTGGTCAGCGCCGACCACGGTGGGGGCACCGACGCACCGAGGAGAGACGCCGATGACCAGTCAACGGGAGACCGTACGGGTCGAGAAGGACCTGTTCCGCGCCGTGTACGACTCGCCCGCGTCACTGCCCGGCCGACACCGGTGGACCACGCCGGAGTCGGATGTCCGGCGTCTGGAGAAGCTGCTCGGCATGCCGACGCGCACCATCGGCGCCCCGCTCTGGGTCAGCGGCGACGAGCCGGACTGCCCCAAGTGCGGCCGGCGGATCACCTGGTACGACATCGTCTCCTCGGCGGTCACCGGGCTGCACGACAAGGGCATGATCGCCGAGGTCATCCTCGGCGACCACAAGTACGTCAACACCGAGGTCCCGGACGCCATCGCGGGCGTGCACTGCGCCGACTGCCACACCGCCATCGAGGGCCTGCGCAGCTTCAAGTGCCACAACTGGGCGTACGCCTTCGAGGCGCTGGAGGCCGTCCGGGAGCGGATGAACGGCGGACTGGGACCGGCGCAGCTCTGAGCATCCCCGTCGGACGACTCTCATCGACGAAGCAGGAGTGCCGGTACGAAAACTGGACGGAGTTGCCCCACCTTCGCGTTTTCCAAGATGTCTCCAAGTTGAACGCGGTATGAACGTCTGGTGAGGTGATTCATGGCCGACAACGGCAGTACGGACGTCCCAGAGATCAGCGCCGAGTGGTACCGCGACATCGTCGACGCCGCCGCCGGCACCCCGCACCCGGTGCAGTGGTTCGTCGGGCACGCCACCGAGGGGGTGATCCTGCTGCTCGGCGCGCTGCTGGTGACGGCCGCGCTGCGCCGCCTGGCCGGCGGCCCGCACAACCGGGCACTCGCCCTGGTCGCGCCGCTGCCGACCCTGCTGGCGTACGCGGGCAGCGAGTGGCTCAAGACGGTGGTGGACGAGGATCGACCATGCCGGACGGTGGGACGAGCGATCATCGCCGGCACCTGCCCACCGCCGGGTGACTACTCGTTCCCGAGCAACCATGCCACCCTCGCCGGCGCGCTGGCGGTCACCACCCTGCTGCTCTCCCGGCGGCTCGGGTTGATCGCGTTGCCGCTGGCCGTGCTGGCCGCATTCTCTCGGGTCTTCGTAGGCGTGCACTACCCGCACGACGTGGCCGCGGGTCTGCTGCTCGGCGCCCTGGTCGCCCTCGTCGCGACTCCGCTGCTGGCCCGCCCGGCCGCCGAGGCGCTACGTCGCCGCACCGACGCCCGCCGGCCGCTGCCCGACCTGGCCGGCCGCCCCCGCCCGTAACCCCTCAGGCGGCCAGGAGGGCGCCCGCCGTGCCGAGAAGCAGGAACGGGCCGAACGGCAGGTGGGTGGTCCAGCGGACCCGTCGGGCCACCAGCAGTCCCAGGCTCACCAGCGCGGACAGCCCGAACGTGAGCAGCAGCCCGAGCACGAGGACGGGCCAGCCGTACCAGCCGAGCAGCGCGCCCACGCCGAGCGCCAACTTGGCGTCGCCCAGCCCGAAGCCCCGGCGACCGAGCAGCAAAGTGCTGGCGGCGAAGAACAGCGCCAGACCCGTACCGGCGGCGACGGCCCGCACCCACGGATCAGCCCCGGCGCCGGCCAGCGCCGCCACGCCGAGCAGCAGCCAGGTTCCGGCAGCGGCGGGCAGGGTGAGCCGGTCGGGTAGCCGGTGCACGGCCAGGTCGACGAGGACCGCCGGGAGCGTCCAGCCCAGCCACCAGGCCACGGCCGGCAGCGCTCCAAGCGGCGGGCCGACGAGCACGAGCACCGCGACGGCGGCCAGTGCCGCCACCTCGATCGTGCCGGGCGGCGGCCCGACCCGGGCGCGGCACCGACCGCACCGGCCCGCCGGACCGAGCGCGGGCCACGGCCTGCGCAGGCTGATCACGGCCCCGCAGTCATCGCACCCGGTCCGGCTGGGGGCGTCCGAGGGTACGGCCTGACGCACGACGGCCAACCGCAACAGCGGGGTGACGAGCAGGGCTGCCAGCACGGGTGCGAGCCGGAGACGACGGGTACCCGCCGCCGGCCCCGCCTCGGTGACCGCAGGACCGCCGGAGGCGGACGGTTGGTCGGTCGGTTCGGCCGTCAGCGCCACGTCGACCCCGCCGAACGTCGCGCGACCACTCCGAAAGGTGAACACGGATCGTGACTGAACGTTCGCTCGGGTGTAGCGGATGGCGCGGAAAGCGACGTCTCCCACCCACGACTTCCGCCCCGGAGCGTGCCGCACGACATGCGGTCGCCGCTGACCCGCAGCACTGGCCACATGCCGGCTTGCGGGCGCGATGTCCCAATCTCGCAAGGGGCGTAGGGGTCAGGACGGATCGGCCCGCGCCAGCGAGGCCGGGCCACTGGCGACCCCTCGACCGACAGCCATCCGGAGCGCGACACGGACACGTACCACCACCACCTGTCATCACTCAGAGTGTTCGCTTGAATTGCCTCTGTTGCATCGGCGATCGTGAGCTTATGCTCGCCCCTTGAGTGTGACGCAAGCCTCACATCGATGACCGAACAACACAGGACCTTGCATTTGTAGAAGATCCGCAACGGTGAATGCAGAAGCGCCAATGAACGGCCGGATGTAGTGATCCGGGCGCGCTTTCGCATGCTCGACACCGGCGCTTCGTCGCCACGTCGGGCTGTCACGAGGAGGGTTCGGCGGTGGTCGGACGGCAGTTCAGGCGAGCGACAACCTGCCTGCTGGCGATCATGGCGACGGTGGCGGTCACCGCCTGCGGCAGCGGGCAGGAGGCGGTCGAGCGCCCGACGTCGGGGCGCGCCGACGGGGTACAGGCGGATTCGGATGTCGATCGCGGGGCTGCCGAAAAGGCGGCGCTCGAGGCGTACTCCGGATATCTCACGGCCTCGCGCACGGCGAGTCGGCGCGGCGATCCGCACGCGCCGGAACTGTCCAGATTTCTCGCTGATCCGCTGCTGACCCGGGTGCAATTGTCCATTCGCGACGCTAAGGAGCACGGCGCGATGCGTACCGGGACTTTGAGATCCGATCCCACCGTGATCGCCGTCGACCTCGACTCGGACCCGGCCACCGTGGAGATCCAGGACTGCCTGGACGCGACCGGCTACCGGCTCGTCTACACCAAGGACCAACGGGTGGTGCCGGGCAGCGGTGGCGGCAAGCACCTGGCGACGGCCACCGCCACCCGCTATCCGGACGGTCGATGGCTGATCAGCTCCGGCGTCGCGCACCAGGACCAGCCGTGCTGAGCCGCCGCATCCTCGCCGGGGTCGGCCTGGCGATGCTGATGGTGATGGTCGCCGCGACCCCGCCGGCCTCCGCCGCCCGCCGCGCCGGCCCGGGGGTGGAGTGCCCGCCCGGCCAACCGGACTGCAACGTCTGGGACGACGAGCCCGGCCATCCTGGCGACCCGGGGGGCGGCGGGGACAACGGCGGCGGCGACTCCGGCGGCGGTGGGGGTGGCGGCGTCTGCCAGTGGGGCGGCCGGACCATCCCCTGCTACGACGACGTGCTGGGTTGGTTCAACAACGGCGACGGCTGCTACTACAAGCTCGCCGTGCCGCAACCGCCGGCACCTGAGGGCCAGCAGTGGTACGTGCAGACCTGCAATGGCGGCGACCTCGGCGCGCAGCGAACCTTGCCGCTCGACGGGCCGCCGGCCGGCTTCGGCGCTCCGCCGGATCCGGAGGAGCTGGCCCGCCGGGCCCTCGCGTCGATCAAGCTGCTGCCGGCGCGGCTGAAGGTCGCCCCCCGCAAGGACATCGGCCCCGGCCTGGTCGGCCTGCCGGTCTGGATGTGGGCCACCCCGAGCGCCAGCTACTTCGGGCCGCTGCGCGCCTCCGCGACCGACCGTGGACTGACCGTCTCGATCGAGGCGAAGGTAAACCGGATCGTCTGGAACATGGGCAACGGCGACACCGTCACCTGCACCAAGCCCGGCACCCCGTACGACCCGAAGGGCAAGCGTGCCGGCCGCACCTCCCCGGACTGCGGATACGACCGCGGCTATTCGAAGCCGGCCACCTACCGGGTTGGCGCCACCACGTACTGGACGGTCCGCTGGTGGACCGACAACGGCGTCGAGGGCGACCCGATCCCGCAGACCCGGACCAGCGGCACCGTCCCGGTACAGATCCGGGAGCTCCAGGTGGTGACCAGGTGAGCGAGCCGGTTCTGCGAGCCCCACAGTGACGAATGGAGATCGAACGGTGAGTCTGGCGACGCGTAACGCGACCGGGCCGGTGGACGCGCCGGTCAGCCCGCCGAAGGTGGTCCGGCAGCGCCGTGTCCGCCCAGGGCTGCTCGGTCTCGCCGTACTCCTGATCGCCCTCGGTGGGCTGGGGGCCGCGTTCGCGGTCACCTCGGTCCGGGCCACCGGCAGCTACCTGGCGGTGGCGCGGCCGGTGGAGGTCGGCCGGGAGGTCACCGCCGCCGACCTGATCACCGTGCAGGTCGCCGGCGGCCAGGGGCTGCGACCGGTGCCCGCCGGCCGTCTCGACGAGGTGGTCGGCAAGCGCGCGGCCGTGGCGCTCGTGCCGGGCACCCTCCTCACCCTCGGGCAGGTCACCGACGACCCCCTGCTCGGTCCGGGACAGCAGCAGATCGCGCTCGGCCTGAAGACCGCCCAGGTGCCGGCCCGCGAGCTGCACCCCGGCGACAAGGTGCTGCTGGTCAGCACCCCGGACGACGACGCCACCGGAGCGGCCGCCACGGCGGGCACCCGGTTCTCGGCAACCGTCATCGACATGGTCACCACGACGAACGACGAGAAGGTGCTGTACCTGGCGCTCCTCATCCGGGACGTACCCGCCGTGGTGGCGCTCGCCGCCCAGGAACGGGTCGCCGTCGTGCTGATCGAGGCGGCCTGACCATGGCGATCATCGCGTTGGTGTCCGCGAAGGGTTCGCCCGGCGTGACCACCTCGGCGTTGGCCTGCGCCCTGACCTGGCACCGCCGGCTGGTCCTCGCCGAGTGCGACCCGGCGGGCGGGTCGATCCTCGCCGGCTATCTGGGTGGCCAGTTGGACGGTCCGCGCGGCATCGGGGAGCTGGCCGTCGGCGAGCTGCGCGACGGCAACCTGGAGACGGCGTTCTGGTCCCAGTTGGTCGACCTGGACGCGCCGCGCCGGGAACGGCTGCTGCTGCCCGGCCTGGTCGACCCGGCGCAGGCCGGCAGCGTCACGCCGCTCTGGCAGCGCTTCGCCGACTACTTCAACGCCCTGGACCGGGGCACCCCCGGCTACGACGTGCTCGTCGACTGCGGCCGACTGCACGTGAACGGTCCACCGTGGCCACTGCTGCGGGCCGCCTCGGTGGTGCTGCTGGTGACCCGGGCGAACCTGCCCGACCTGTCCGGGACGCGGGCGGTGGTCACCACGATCGAGCGGGACTTCGCCGAACATCGGGTACCGCCGGGCACCCTGCGGCTGCTGCTGGTCGGCGACGGGCACGGGCGCGCCGAGATCAGTCGCGGGCTGAAGCTGCCGGTGATCGCCCGGCTGCCGCACGACCCGCGTACCGCTGGGGTGCTCGGCCTCGGTGGGACCGTGCGGTCCGGACGGCCGCTGCTGCGTGCGGCGACCGCGCTGGAGGTGCCGGTCGGGGCGCTCCTGGAACGCCGGCGCGCACGGCTGGCCTGGCCGGTACAGCAGGGGGTGCCGGATGCGGTTTGAACCCGTCTCGGCCGACCCCCGCCAGCAGCCGCCGGGCGCGACGTCGACCGCGCCCCCGCTGACCCCCGCGAACGGCCGGCACCACCACGTGACGCCGATGCCGCAGCCGACGCCCACGGCCACTCCCCCGTCCGAGCCGGCGCCCCGACCCCGGATGGACTTCCAGGTGGTCCGGGAACTGCGGCGGGAACTCACCGAACGACTCACCCTGTGGCAGCGCGGCCGGGAGTTCACCGTCGACGAGGAGGACACCGAGCGGGCGCGGCTGGCCGTGACGGTGGTCGCCGAGTACGCCGACGCGGTCCGCCGGGCCGGCACACCGATGGCCGCCGGTGAGGAACGCCTGCTGCTCGACCAGGTCACCGCCGAGTTGGTCGGGCTCGGCCGGCTACAGACCCTGCTGGTCGACGACACCATCGAGGAGGTGCACATCCTCGGCTGTGACCAGGTGCGCATCACCCGGCACGGCGGCGGGGTGGACTGGGGTGAGCCGATCGCCGACAGCGACGCCGAACTGGTGGAGATCCTTCAGGCGGCGGCACGACGGGCCGGAGCGACGGAACGGTCACTGTCCACGGTGAAGCCGACCCTCGACCTGCAACTGCCCGACGGCAGCCGGCTGGCCGCGGTGTTCCTGGTCAGCCACCGCCCGTACGCGGTGATCCGCAAGCACAACACCCTGGACGTGAGCCTCGACGACGTGGCCGGCGGCCGCGGCGACCTGGACGAGATGATCGACCCGCTGCTGCGCGACTTCCTGCGTGCCGCGATGCGCGCCGGGCTGAACATCATGGTCGCCGGACTGGCCGGCGCCGGAAAAACCACGATCATCCGGGCGTTGATGAACGAGATCCCACCCGACGAGCCGTACGTGCTGCTGGAGGAGAGCCGGGAACTGCTGCCGGCCCGCCGTCGCGAGCGGCACCGGGCAGTGATGAGCTTCGAGGCCCGCGAGGGGCACGGCGAGCGCGGCTTCGACGGCCGACCGGCGGGCGAGGTGACGATCGCCGACCTGATCCCACTGTCGCTACGGATGGGCGTCCTGCGGATCATCGTGGGCGAGGTGCGGTCCCGCGAGATCGTGCCGATGCTCCAGGCGATGACCACCAGCCGGGGCTCGATGTGCACGATCCACGCCCGCACGGCCGCCGGCGTGGGCGAACGGATCGTCGAGCTGGCGCTGGCGCACGGCCGGGAGATGACCGTCGACCAGGCCCGCCGGATGGCCGGCAACGCCCTCGACCTGATCGTCTACGTCACCATCGAGGACGAGAGCGCCATCGGCGGGCGCAAGCACCGGTTCGTCTCGCACGTGGAGGAGGTGATCGGGGCCGGCGAAGGTGGACGGATCACCACCACCACCGTCTTCGGCCCCGGTCCGGACGGCCGCGCGGTCCCCCGACACCTGCCCGAAAGGGTCCGCGACCAGTTGCTCCGCGTCGGGTACGACGCCCGACTGCTGACCCGGTGGATCGAGGCCGGCACCGGTGCCTGGCGGCGACCACGGCAGACCCGACTGGCCCGGCGGTGACCTGATGGGAAACAGCCTGGAGTTGATCGCGGTGGTGTCCGGGGCCGCCTGCGTGGCGGGGCTCCTGCTGGCGGTGGTCGCACTGGTGGGCACCCGTCGGCCCGCCGGAACAGCTCCCGGCGCCGGGCCCGGCCTCAGCCGCCTCTGGCGCGGCTCCGGCGCCACTCCCGCCGAGCGGCGGTCCTACCAGGCGCTGCTCCTCGCGGCGATGGTCGCCGGCGCGTTGGCGTTCCTGCTCACCGGCCTGCCAGTGGTGGGCCTGCTCGTGGCGGTGGCGGTGCCCGGAACGCCGTGGCTGTTCGCGGTCGGTAAGGCCGAGCAACGGGCGATCGCCCGGATCGAGGCCGTCGGCGAATGGACCCGGCGACTGAAGGACGTGTCCGGTACGGGCCAGGGCCTCCAACAGGCGATCATCACCACCATCGGCAGCGTGCCGCCCGGAATCGAGGACGAGGTACGACTGCTCGCCGCCCGGTTACAGGCCGGATGGTTGGCCCGCTCCGCGCTGCTGGCGTTCGCCGACGAGATCGGCGACCCGGTCTGCGACCAGGTGGTGGCGGCGCTGATCCTGCACCTCACCGACCGGGGTGAGCGACTCGGCGACGTACTCGGGTCCATCGCCGGTGCGGCGTCGGCCGAGGTGGCGACCCGTCGGGAGATCGAGGCGAAACGCACCCAGCCACGGTTCGCGGTCCGCTTCCTGACCGGGATGACGCTGGCGACGCTGGCGTACGGGCTGGTCAACACCGAGTACATCGAGCCGTACGACACGCCGACGGGTCAGCTGGTGATGGCCGCGCTCGGAGCCGCCTTCATCGGCCTGCTGGCCTGGGTCCGCTCGATGAGCCAGCCGCAGCGGCCAGCCCGGTTCCTGCCGGCGCCCGACCCCCAGGAGGTCGTCGCGTGAGCACGCGTGCCACCGTTCCCGGCAGGGGCCTGCGGTGATCGTCAACTGGCTTCTCGGCGTCGCCGTGTCCGGTGGAGCGGCGATCGGGTTGGGCCTGTTCCTGGTGATCCGCGAATTGGTGCCGGCCACTCCCGCGCTCGGGCCGGCGCTGCGTCGCCTGCACCAGCCGCCGGGCACCGGGCGGGTCGCCGCGCCCGCCTCCCGTCGACTGGACTGGCTGACCGGGCTCTCCCGCTGGTTGCGACCGCCGCACCGGCAGCTCGCCCTGATCGGTCAGACCCCCGAGCAGTACGCGCTGTCGGTACTGATGTCCGCGTTGATCGGGCTCGCCACACCGACCCTGCTCGGGGTGGCGCTGTTCGTCCTCGGTATCTCGCTGCCGCTGGTCGTACCGGTGCTCGGCGGCCTCGGCATGGCGTTGATCGCCGGTCTGCTGGCGCACCGGTCGGTGCTGAGCAAGGCGGACGCCGCCCGGGACGAGTTCCGCCAGGCCGTGTGCACGTACCTGGATCTGGTGGCCCTCCAACTCTCGGCGGCGCACGGGCCGGTGCAGTCGCTGGAGCGGGCCGCTGCGGTCTGCGACGGCTGGGTGTTCGACCGCCTCCAGGAGTCGCTGCGGATCGCCCAGATGCAGATGCACGCGCCCTGGGACGAGCTGCGCGACCTCGCCGACAAGATCGGCATCCCGGAGCTGGGCGACGTCGGCGCGATCATGCGCTCCTCCGGCAGCGAGGGCGCGCAGGTGCACGAGACCCTGCGCAGCCGGGCCGACTCGCTGCGGGACCAGTTCCGCACCGACAGCCTGGCCCGCGCCGAGGGCGTGACCAGCAAGCTCGACATTCCGGGCGCGTTGCTCGTGTTCGTGCTGCTCGGCTTCGTCGTCTATCCGTTCATCGCCCGTGTCTGATCCGACCCCCGAGAAGGAGTGATCATGTCCATCCTCACCTACCTGCACGTCGTGGTGACGACGCGCTTCGCCGAGCTACGCCGGGACGGCGAGCGGGGCGACAGCCCGGTACCGACCGCAGTGATCATCTTCGGCCTGGTCTTCGTGGCGACCATCGTCACCGGCTTGGCTCTCGGCAAGGCCAACGACTGGATGAAGGCCATTCCGAGCCACACGAACCCGAAGTAGCGGGCATGGTCCGAGCCGCGTTCCCGAGATGGCGCCGGGCGGTTCTCGCTGCCCGGCGCCACATCGTGGCCGGCGACCGGGAGCGGGGCGCCAACCCGGTGGAACTGGCCGTGGTGATGCCGCTGATCCTGGTGCTCCTGTTCGCCTCGCTCCAGGTCGCGGCCGTCTTCCTGGCCCGCTCCACGGCGTTGAACGCCGCCCAGAGCGGGGTCAACGCCGAGCGGCGCTACAACGCGTCCGACGGCGCCGGGGTGACCAGCGCCCGCCGGTTCCTGGCCGCCACCGGCGGCTGGCTGCTGGGCTGGGAGGTCGGTGGCGGTCCGAACTGTGTGACGAGCGAGGTCGACGTGACCTGCACGGTGACCGGCCGTTCCCTGTCGGTCGTACCCGGCGTGGACTTCCCGATCCTGCAGACCGCGCACGGGCCGGTGGAACGGGTGACCGCGCCGTGAGCCGGGCCGCCGAGCGGGGCTCGGTCTCCATCGAGGTGGCGGTGCTCGCCCCCGCGTTCATCGCGCTGATGGTGCTGGCCGGTGTGGCCGGACGCAGCGCGGTGGCGGCGGAGGCCATCGACGCCGCCGCGCACGACGCGGCCCGCGCCGCCTCGATCTCCCGCACTGCGGCCGAAGCCCGCAGGGATGCGCGTAACGCGGCTCAGCAGCAGTTGGACTGGCGAGGACTCAGTTGCACCGGCACTCCAACCCTGACGTTCAGCGGCTCGGTCGGCAACACCACCACCACCTTCGAACGGGCCTACAGCAGCGCGCTCGGCCAGGACGCGACGGTCACCGTCTCGGTCGAGTGCCGGGTGTCCTTCCGCGACCTGCGGCTGAACGCCATACCCGGCATGCCCACCGAAAACCGCATCAGGGCCAGCTTCACGTCACCGCTGGACCGCTACCGGAGTCGACGATGAACGTCCGTACGCTCTCCGGCGACCACGGCCGGGTCAGCATCTTCCTGGCCGTGGCAATGGTCGGCGTACTGGCCATCGTCGGCCTCTCGTTCGACGGCGCGGGCCAGCTCCGCACGCTGCAACGCGCCGACAACCTGGCGGCAGAGGCGGCCCGCGCGGGCGGGCAGGCCATCGACCGGGCCACCGCGATCGAGGGCGGGCCTACGCGGATCAACCAGCCGCAGGCCCGCGCCGCGGTCGCCAACTACCTCTCCGCCGCCGGCACCACCGGCCACACCGTGAGCTTCCCGCAGATCGCCGGGGAGACCGTCGTCCAGGTGCGCCTCACGATCACCTACCGCCGCTCGATGCTCGGGCTGTTCGGCTTCGCCGACCGGGTCACCGTCACCGGCGAGGCGACCGCGCGGGCCATCACCACAGGACCGTAGGAAGGAAGGCCACCATGTCCGCATCGGGTCGGTCCGTCGTACGGCGGACGGGACGGGTCCTCACCGGCCTCGGCGCGCTCGTCGTGCTGTGCGCCCTGGTGGCAGGGGCGCCGATCGCGCTGCTCGCCTTCGCCGGTAATCCCCTGCCTGACCATCTGCCCACCCTCGCCGAGGTCGGCACCGCCCTCACCAGTCGGGACGACGGGCAGCTCTTCCTGCGGGCCCTGGCGCTGGCCGGTTGGTTCGGCTGGGCGACGTTCACCTTCTCCGTCCTCGTCGAGTTGGGCGCGCAGACCCTGCGCCGGCCGGCGCCGAAGCTGCCCGGAATGAGCCGCCAGCAGAAGGCCGCCGCCGCGCTGGTCGGTTCGGTCGCCCTGATCCTCGCGGCCAGCCCGGCCGCCGCCAGCACCGCCGCGGTCTACAGCGGTCCGGCGTACGCCCAGCCGAGCGCGTCGGCCACCAGCGCCCGGCTTCCGGAGAGTGCGCCGTTGGGCCTGGCCGCGAGCGGGCCGCGTGCAGCCGTCGGGAGCGGGCCGCTCGGACTTGTCGCGCCCAGCGGGCCAGGCGGGGGTGACCAGGCAACGCCGGTATACCGGGTCGCGCGGGGCGACTACCTCGGCGAGGTGGCCGAGCGGTATCTCGACGAGTTCGACGACTACCGGCAACTCGCCAAGCTGAACCGGCTGGACGACCCGGACCGGATTCGTCCCGGGCAACTGCTCCGGCTCCCGGCGGAGGCCACCGACCAGGGCACCCGCCACCACGCGACCGGCAAACTCGTCGGCCGGCCCGCCGCGCCCACACCGCCCGCGTCACGTCCGGCGCCGGAGCGGTCCGCGCCGGAGCGGGTGGAACAGGCACCCCCCAGCGGTACGGAATCGACGGGTCAGGCGCCCACGATGACCGTCGGCGCGGCCCGGGCCGGAACCACCGACCGGGTGAACCGACCGCTGGCCGTCTCCGCCGTGCTGGCCGTGGCGAGCATCGTCGGCGCCCAGATCGGCGCGGTCCTCGGTCTCCGTCGTCGGCCGGCCACGGCCGGCGCCGCACCCCGGCTGACCGCGGCCGCCCGTACCCCGCGACGCCGGTCAACCGGAGTCGGCGGCAGCTCCACCACCGAGAGCCGCGCCTCTCGGAGCGGCAGCCCCGGCCTTAGCGGCAGCCCCGGTCGGAGCGGCGACGCGGGTCGAGCGGGCAGTGGCGCCGCCTGGGCGGCCCGTCGTGCGGCGGCGGCCACCGAGACGCCTGCCCCGCCCACTGGCCCGCCGACCGGCATGCCGCTGGCCCTGCCCGGTCGTAGCGCCGGAGCCGTCGGCGAATGGGACGACGACGTCCAGGGCGGTCGGCACCGGCGGGGTTGAGCCGGCACCCGCACGCGCAGGTCGCAGCCCCGCTCGCCGAGTTCCGCACCAACGACGCCCGGGAGCTGCGGCCGGCACGCGGTCGCGCCCGAGCGCCGTGACCCCCGGGCGTTCGAGCCGAGCACCGTGGCCCCCGCGCGGCCGACGCCCGAGCGCCATGCCCCCGCGCGGCCCAAGTGCCGTGGCCCACGCGCGGCCCGAACGCCGTGGCCCGCGCGCACTGCCGACGCGCCTGGAAGCGGACACCACACACAGACTGATGCCACATAGTCATCTTGATGACTATGTGGCATCAGCGCGTCGAGGGCGGCCGGTGGTCCTCGTCGACCCCGCAGCACGCTGTCAGGGGAGACGGGTCTGGAGCACGCCGTCCTGGATGCGGGTGGGCAGGATCTGCTGGTCGTTGCCGGAGGGTCCCTGCATGACCTCGCCGCCGTTGAGACGGAACGCGCTGCCGTGCCACGGGCAGACCACGCACGCGTGGCCGTCGATCTCCTGGACCTCGCCCTCGCCCAGCGGCCCGCTCTGGTGCGGGCACCGCTCCAGCATCACCGTGACCTCGTCACCGTGCCGGTAGAGGATCACCGAGATGTCGTCGTCCACCTCTCGGGTGATCAGCGTGCGCTGCGGCAGGGTGGCCATGTCGGCCAGCGAGTGCCACCCGTCGCTCATCCGGTGCAGCTCGGACACGCTCTGGTTGACCTGGGCGCCCTGCTTGTACGCCAGATGCCCGCCGATGTACGCGCCGAGGCTGACGGCGGAGAGGCCGAGGAACCCGAGCGCCTTGCCGACGCCGCTCCGCCCGGAGAGCCGCGCCGCCAGTGAACCGGCGTAGAGGCCGACGCCGACGGTGTTCGCGGCCGCGTGCACGAGGCCGACACGGCGCTGGTCCCGGGAGAGCGCTGCCCAGTCGTTCAAGCCGGCGACCGCCGCCGGCAGGGCGCTGATCGTCCCCAGACCGACCAGCACGGTCGCCGGTCGGCGCTGCCCTGGCATCAGGTCCAGCACGGCAGCACTGATCCACGCCCCGACCGGCACCTGCACCATGGCCGGGTGCAGCGGGTGCCCCAGCGTCACGCCGTGCAGCAGGTCCCGCAGTCGCCGGGGCCGCAGCGTCCCCAGGACCACCTTCTGCAACCGGTCACCCGCGCCGTCCAGCCGGGAGTCCTGCTCAACTTTCGTCAATAGCGCTCGCACGAGTACCGACTTCCCGGCCATCCCCCTCCCAAACCGGTCGCCGACGACAAACCTGCCGCCCCCTCCTCCGCGTCGATCTTGCACTTCCTGTCGCGAAGAAGCGGGGCAGAAGCCGCGAACCGACGACCGAAACTGCAAGATCGACGAGGATTGTGGGGCGCGGACACGGCGGGCATGCTGGCGGGATGGGTGTGCGGGTGGAGCGCAGCGGAGCTGTCACTACGGTGATTCTGGATCGGCCGGAGGCTCGGAACGCTGTCGACGGATCTACCGCTCGGGCGTTGGCGGATGCCTTCCGCGCCTTCGAGGCTGATCCGGGCGCGGCGGTCGCCGTGCTGTGGGGTGCGGGCGGCACGTTCTGCGCCGGGGCCGACCTGAAGGCCATCGGCACGCCGAGGGGTAACCGGGTGGAGCCGGAGGGGGACGGCCCGATGGGCCCCACCCGCATGGTGCTGAGCAAGCCGGTGATCGCGGCCATCTCGGGGTACGCGGTGGCCGGCGGCCTGGAACTCGCGCTCTGGTGTGACCTGCGGGTCGCCGAATCCGACGCCACCCTCGGAGTGTTCTGCCGCCGCTGGGGAGTACCGCTCATCGACGGCGGGACGGTCCGGCTTCCTCGACTGGTCGGGGAGAGCCGCGCGATGGACCTGATCCTCACCGGGCGGGCGGTGCCGGCGGACGAGGCGTACGCCATGGGGTTGGTCAACCGGGTGGTGCCGCCGGGCCAGGCGCGGGCGGCAGCCGAGGAACTGGCGGCGGCGATCGCCCGGCATCCGCAGACCTGCCTGCGCAACGACCGGGCGGCCCTGCTGGCCGGCGTCGGGCGGCCCGAGGCGGAGGCGCTGGCGACCGAACTGGCGTACGGGATGGATTCGCTGGACACCGACGCGCTGGCCGGCGCGGCCCGGTTCGCCGCGGGCGAGGGCCGGCACGGCACGACGCCGCCGGGAGGGTGGGACCTCCCGACGGCGTCGGCTACCGGGTGAATCAGTTGCGGTTGATGGTGAAGGTCGTCGTGGGGTTCTGGATGTCCACCGCGTTGTTGCTCAGCCGCAGGTTGGTGAAGGTGACCGACCCGACGGCGGGACCCTGCCCGGATTCCGGCGTGGGGTTGGCCCAGATGCCGAAGCCGGACTTGGCGTCGTAGGCGTCACCGCTCTTGCGGGCGCCGCTGATGGAGATGTTGGTGAAGACCGTGTCGGTGATCGGGTTCTGCGGCTGCCCACCGACGTAGTTGGTCTGGAACATGATGCCGCTGTAGGTCGGATCGACGATGTCCACGTCGCTGACGCGGATGCCCTGGAAGACCTTCGAGGCGGAGAACACCCAGATCGCCGGGAAGGTCTGCCCGCCCCAGAAGTGCCCACCGGCCCGGACGATCGAGATGTTCTCGAACTTCGTCGGCGGGCTCGCGCCGAAGCCGTTCATCGGGTAACCGAAGTCGAGCGAGCTGATGGTGATGCCGGAGTAGACGAGCGTGTCCGCGATGTAGATGTTACGGAACGTGTTGCCGTAGCCGCCGTAGACGGCGACGCCGGCGGCCCGCCAGGTCAGCGTCGACGTCAGGTTCTCGTAGATGTTGTCCTTCATGTCGGCGCCACCCGCGTCGATCGCCGAGAACAGCGCGAAGCTGTCGTCGCCGGTGGCCCGGGCGTCGTTGTTGCTGACCAGGTTGTTGGTGCTGCCGTTGGTCATGTTGACGCCGTCGGCGAACAGGTTGCGGATCCGCGAGTTCTTGATCGTCATGTAGTCGGTGTTGGCGCCCCAGTAGAGGCACACCTGGTGCTCGGCCCAGATGTTGTCGATCACGATGTTCGACACGTTGGAGAAGTCGAACACCTTGCCCGGGCCGTCGATCCGCGAGGTGTAGTTGCCGAAGTACGCGAAGTTCTTGAACGACGAGCCGGCCGCCGAGTTCTCGGCCCGGAAGCCGATGTCGGTGTTCTCCTGGCCGGACGGCGCGTTGAACCGGGTGTACCAGGGGCCCGCGCCGGTCACCTGGACCGCCTTGCCGTACACCTGGAACTTGGACGAGGTGGAGTAGTTGCCGGCGGGCAGGTACACCCCGATCAGGTTGCCGGTGGTGTCCATCCGGACCCGGTCCAGGGCGTTCTGCACGTCCTGGTGGGTGAAGCCGGTCGGCGTGGCGTACCGCGCCGAGTCCGGGTTGGCGATCGGCGAGACCTGCTCGGTGTTGATGAAGTCGATCGCGTAGTTGGTGGTGTTGGCCGCGTCCTTCTGGAGGCGGATCTTGCTGCCGGCCGGCACGGTCGAGTTGAGCATGACGTTGGCTTCGTCGTAGATGTGCCGCGGTCCGCGCGCGCTCGGTGAGTTCCCCGGGCTGGTCTCGTTGCCGTACAGCCAGGCGTAGCGGGACGTCAGGTCGATGGCCTTGTGGAACGTGCCGTTGACGTAGACGTTGAGCGTCGAGTTGATGCCCCCGCCGCCCGCCGCGTCCGGAATGGAGAAGCGGGTGACCAGCGTGTTGGTGCTGGCCCGGGTGGTGAACTCGACGTAGGCGCCGGTCGAGTTCAGGGTCACCGCACGCCGGCCGGACGCCTCACCGGCGACGTCGCCGACGGTCCGGTTCGGGCCCACGACGTTCGCGCCGCCGCCGACCACGCCGTCCTCGGCCTCGTACATGTCGTACGGCATGTTGGCGCCACGCCCGACGAAGAGCGGCTGGTCGGAGGTGTTGTTGGTCTGCTTGACCGGCAGCTCGTTGGCGTCGGCGGCGAGCACGACCCGGACGGTGTACTTGCCGTTCGCCGCCGTCCAGGTGCCCAGGTTGACCGGGCCGACGGTGGCCCCGGCGTTGATCACGCCGGAGTACGAGCCGGTCAGGGTCCGGACCACGGTGCCCGATTCGTTGAGAACGGTGAGCGTGATGCCGTGGGAACCGGACGCGGACGCCACGCTGCCAGCGTTGCGGATCGACACGGAGAACGTGACGGTGTTGCCGGCCGACGGGTTACCCGGCGACCAGGCGACCGAGGAGGCGACCAGGTCACTGGTGGCGACCGGGCTCACCACCAGCGGGCTCGGGTTGGAGTAGCTGTTGTTGGTGTCGTCCTGCTCGACGACGGTGTTCGACTCGTCGACCTTCGCGCTGAGCGGGTAGCTGCCCGCGTCGCGGGTGCCGATGCTGGCGCTGACCGTGGTCGACGCGCCGGCCGCGAGGGCACCGACCGACGCGGTGCCGACCCGGGTGGAGCCCAGGTAGAAGTTGACGTTGGTCGCGGCAGAGGCCGCCGAACCGGCGTTCCGCACGGTCGCCGAGAGCGTGACGGTGCTGGTCTCGACGGGTGCGGACGGGCTGAACGACATTCCGGTGACGGTGAGGTCCGGGTTCGGCGCGGGGGTGCCGAAGATCTGGAACTCGGCCACCTGACCGGCCGGGGCACCGGTGTTCGAGGCGATCGAGAGCCGCACGTCGGCCGCCGCGCCGCTGACCGGGATGGTCACCGTGTTGCCGCTGCCCGGGTTGAACGTGTAGTTCGTCGCGCCGACCAGCGTGGTGAAGCTCGACGAACCCTGGTCCCGGCCGAGCACGGTGATGTTCTGGGTACGCGTACCCCACGCCGAGTCCGGGTTGAGCTTCAGCACGATCGAGCTGAGGCTGGCGTTCGCACCGAGCTGCACGGTCAGCGTGCTCGGGTTGCCGTTGCCCTCCCAGTAGGTGGCCACGTTGTTGTCGTTGGCGTTGGTCGCCACGAACGTGTGCACGTACCCCGAGGCGGTGATCGGCTTGCCGACCGCCAGGTTGCTCCCGGTGGGCGGGGTGCTGGTGCCGGTACGGGTCACCGTGTTGCTGTTCGACGACTGGTTGCCGGCCGCGTCCTTGGCCCGCACGTAGTACGAGACCGTGGCGCTGTCCGCCTGGCTGTCGGTGTAGGTCAGCGTCGAGCCACTGACGCTGCCGCGCAGCGCGCCGTTGGCGTACACGTCGTACCCGGTCACGCCGACGTTGTCGCTCGACGCCGACCAGGTGAGCCGGATCTGCCCGCTGGCCGGCTGGGTGTAGGCCAGGTTGCCGGGGGCGCTGGGGGCCTGGGTGTCGGTGCTGCCGCTGGATCCGTACACCTCCACCTCGGAGAGCTGCGCGGCCGGCCAGCCGGTGTTGCCGGTGACCTGCACCCGGACGTATCGGGTACTGGCGGCGGTGAAGCTGACGGTCGCGGTGTTGCCGCTGCTCGGGTTGAAGGTGTAGTCCGCCGACGACTTCAGGGTGCTGAAGGACGAGCCGTTGGTGGAGCCGAGCACCGACAGCGTCTGCGTACGCGTCTGCCAGTCCGACGACGGCGGCAGCTTCAGCACGACCCGGTCCACACCGATCGTCGCGCCCAGGTCGGCCTGGATCCACTGCGGGAACGCGTTGTTGGCGCTCTCCCAGTAGGTCGAGGCGTTGCCGTCGTTCGCGTTGCTCGCCACGTAGTTCTGGTTGTAGCTGCTGGCGCTCATGGTGGCCGAGAGCCCGGCGAGCAGGGCCGCGCGGGCGGAACCCGCGGGTGCGGAGGCGGGCGTCGCCGCCGGTGCCGCGGTCGCGGGGGTGACGGCGGGAGCGGCGGCGAGGAGCAGTCCGGCGAGCGTGCCGGCGAGGAGTCGGCGGCGGGCCGGCGATCGGTCGGCTCGGACGGTCGAACCGGGCGAGCCGGTTCGCGGGGTGCCTCGGGTGGGGCCGTTTCTGGACATCGGTCGCTACACCTCTTTCGGGGGTGGTGTGGGGTGCGTTGCCCGGTGACGGGTGCAGGGGTACGCCCGTCGTGCCGCGACAGGTGGGGGACGGTGCGGTGGCCCCCGCCCTGGTCGGGCGGGGGCCGTCGGCCTAGCTGGAGTAGACCTCGAACTCGCTGAGCTGACCGGCGGGCCAGCCCGTGTTGCCGGTGACGGTCAGGCGCAGGTATCGCTGGCTGGTCGCCGTGAAGGTCACGGTGACCGTGTTGCCGCTGGACGGGTTGAAGGTGTAGCCGGCGGACGACTTCAACGTGCCGAACGACGAGCCGTCGGTGGAGCCGAGCACGGCCAGGGTCTGCGTACGCGTCTGCCAGGCCGACGACGGCGGCAGCTTCAGTACGACCCGGGACACCGTTCGGTTCGCGCCCAGGTCGACGGTCAGCGACTGCGGGAAGGCGTTGTTGGCGCTCTCCCAGTAGGTGTTGGCGTTGCCGTCCACCGCGTTGGGCGCGGCGTACACGTCGGAGTGGCTGGTCTCCGTGATCGACCGTCCGGCCGCCAGGTTGCCGGTGGGGGCCGGCGTGGTCGGGGGCGGGGTGGTCGTCGGGGGTGCGGTGGTGGGCGGAGCCGTGGTCTGCGTGCCGCCGTACACCTCGACCTCGCTGAGCTGCGCGGCCGGCCAGCCGGTGTTGCCGGTCACGGTGACCCGGATGTAGCGGTGGTTACCGGAGGGCAGCCCGATCGACACGGTGTTGCCCGAGCCGGGTGCGAAGACCCGACCGGCGGACGACGCCAGCGTGCCGTACGACGAGCCGTCCGTGGAGCCGAGCACCGACAGCGTCTCGGTGCGCTGCTCCCAGCCGGCGGGCAGCTTGAGCACCACCCGGTCGACCGAGCGGACCGCGCCCAGGTCGACGGTGACCGACTGCGGGAAGGCGTTGTTGGCGCTCTCCCAGTAGGTCGAGGCGTTGCCGTCCACCACGTTGCCCGCCGTGTAGCTCTGGTTGGTGCTGGTCGCGACCGCCGACCGGTTCAGCGCCAGGTTCCCACCGGTGGGCGGCGGGGTCGTCGGAGGCGCGGTCGTGGGCGGGGCGGTCGTGGGCGGCGCGGTGGTCGGGCCGGTGGTCGGCGGGGTGCTGGGCCCGCCACCCCACTGCGGCTCGGGCCACGGCCCGCAGTACGGGGTCGAGGTGTACCAGCCCGAGTTGCCCGACCCCTGGGTGATCTGGAAGCCGCCACCCACGCAGTTGTGCATCGGGTTGCTCTGCGCGATGTTGGTGGCCCGCACGTTGGTGAACGACACCTGGCTGGGTGACTGCACCTGGAGCGCGTACGTGCCGGCGCCGTCGATGCGGACGTTGGTGAGGTTGATGCCGCTGGTCTGGCCCTCGATCCAGTGCAGCGCCGCGTACGAGCTGTCCAGGATGTCGGTGTCGGTGATGTTGATGGTGGCCTGCTGGAACGCCTCGTTGAGGGCGGAGAACCAGATCGCTCCGACGCCGAAGTTCCAGTTGTAGTCCGAGTTGCCGTTGCGGATCAGCGTGTTCCGGGCGATCGTCCAGGTGCCCCGGACCGCGGTGTCGCCCTGCACACCGGGGTAGCGGTTGGCGACGTGGATGCCACCGCCGTTGGTCAACGAGTCGGCGGTCACGTTGTCGGTGATCTTGATGTCCCGACCGCCGTAGCTGACCAGGTGGTTCGCCAGCAACGTCACGCCGATGGTGTTGTGGGTGAACGAGTTGTTGACGTTCGGCAGGCTCTGCGCCCACATGGCGAGGGCGTCGTCACCGGTGTTGCGGACGAACGTGTTGGTCACCGTCGAGTTGGTGACGCCGGTGTGGAAGTTCACCCCGTCCGCGGTCTGGTCGAGAATCCGGCTGTTGCGGATGGTGAAGTTGTCCATCGGCCCGTCCATCCACGCGCCGACCTTGGTGTTCTCCAACCAGAGGTTGTCGACCACCGAGTTGGTCATCGCCCCGCCCAGCGCGTTGACCTGGTCGTCGTCCATCCGCTCGCGGATGTCGCCGATGATGGCGAAGTCCCGCAGCGTGACGTTGCGGCTCGGCCCGTTCGCCTCGTGCGACCGGATCTCACCGGTGTAGCCGCCGCCGGGGACGTACTTGCCGTAGATGCCGGCCGCCCGCTTGCGGTCGGTGGGGTGCCGGCCACCGAGCACCGAGTACCAGGGGCCGGCGCCGCGCAGGGTCACCCCGTCGACCACCACGTGGTCCCAGAGGGTGAAGGTGCCGGTCGGGATCCAGACCGCCCGGCCCTGGGCCTTTCCGGCGTCGACCGCCGCCTGGAACTTCGCGGTCGAGTCGGTCGCGCCGGTCGGGTCCGCGCCGAAGTCGGTGACCACGTCGATGACACCGGAGGGCTTCGCGATCGGCGCGACGACCTCGAAGTCGGCCAGGTCGATCGTGAAGGTGGGTGACTGGGCGGTCGAGGAGACCTGCAACCGGATCTTCGTACCGGCCGGCTGGGTGCTGCCGAACAACGCCCGGGTCTCGTCGTAAAAGTGGTGCGGGTTGGTGTCGCCCGGGTTGTTGTTGAAGGGGTAGCCGCCGTAGTACCAGCCGTACTTCGACGTGACCGGGACCGACTTCAGCAGGTTGCCGTTGGCCCGCAGGTCGATGGTGGCGTCCCGGCCCGTGCCCGCGGAGTTGTCCGGCAGGCTGTACCGGAAGGTGACCGCGTTGGCCGGAGCGGTGAGCGTGAACTCGACGTACTCACCGACGGCGTCGAGGGTGACCGCCTCCCGGCCGGACGCCTCCGACGGCAGCGTGCCGTAGCGCCGGTCCGGGCCGATCTTCGTGCCGTTGTGCGCGGCCTTCTCCGCCTCCTGCTCGAGAAAGGGGACGGTGGCGCCTCGGCCGGAGATGTCGAAGGGGGACAACCCGGCCGCCGAGGCCGGGGTGGCACTGCCGGTGACCGCGAGGGCGGTCAGGGTGGTGGCCGCGAGCAGGGTGGCGGCGATGGCGGCCAACCCTGCCCGGCCCGGGTGTCGAAGGTGGTGCGGAGTGCCGGTGGTGTGGTTGGCCATGAGCTGCGCTCTCCCTTTCGTCAGGCAGGCCAGGTCCCCCGTGTCGGTGCGGTGTGGCGGTCCCTCGTACTCCCTTCGTGGGCGCGGTGCGGGGGTGGTGTGGTGGGGGGGGGGGGGGGGGGGCCGCCCCCCCCCCCGCGGGGGGGGGGAGGGGAGGGGGGCGGGGGCCGCGCGCGGGCCGGGGGCCGCGGGGGGGGTTCCGCGCCA
>NZ_JBNCKS010000012.1:37969-134120 GCF_049841635.1 Micromonospora sp. DT44
CGCGGTGGGGGGGGGGGGGGGCGCCCCCCCCTCCCCGGTGGGGGGGGGGGGGGGGGGGGGGGGGGGGGGCGGGGCGGGGGGCCGCCCCCCCCCCCACCACGTCGGGTCGGGTCAGGTCAGGGCGGCGGCGTCCGCGCGCGGTCCGTCGGCCTCGTCGGGGGTACGGAGCCAGACGGCGGTGTCCGACGGCAGCAGCCCGTCGTCGAGTGGGCCGCTGGCCAGCAGCACCTCTCCCTCGGCGGGCATCGGCACCGCCGCGTCGGTGAGGTTGACGAGGCAGTGGAAGCCGCCGCCGCGGCTGAAGGCCAGCACGCCGTCGGGGGCGGGCAGCCAGGTCAACTCGCCGTCGCCGAGCGCCGCCTCGGCGCGCCGGACGTGGATCGCGTCCCGGTACAGCTCCAGCATCGAGGCCGCGTCGCCGGTCTGCGCCAGCGCCGTCCGGTCCTTCCAGTCGGCCGGCTGGGGCAACCAGGGCGCCGCCGAGCCTTCGGGGCTGAACCCGAACGGCGGCTCGTCACCGGCCCAGGGCAGCGGAACCCGGCAGCCGTCACGCCCGGGGTCGACCCGTCCGGAGCGTTCCCACATCGGGTCCTGCCGCATCGCGTACGGGATGTCCTCGACCTCCCAGAGCCCCAGCTCCTCGCCCTGGTAGACGTAGGCGGCGCCGGGCAGCGACAGCGACAGCAGCGCGGCGGCCCGCGCCCGCCGGGTGCCCAGCTCCAGGTCGGTGGGGATCCCCTCGCGCTTCGCGGCGAAGCTGAACGTGGTGTCCGCCCGGCCGTAGCGGGTGACGTGCCGGGTCACGTCGTGGTTGGAGAGCACCCAGGTGGCGGGCGCCCCGACCGGCGCGTGCGCGCTCAGCGTGCCGTCGATGCTCTCCCGCAGCGCGGAGGCGTCCCAGGCGCAACCGAGGAAGTCGAAGTTGAACGCGGCGTGCAGCTCGTCGGGGCGCAGGTAGTTGGCGAACCGCTGCCGGTCCGGCAACCACACCTCACCGATCAGCGCGCGGTCGGCGTACGAGTCGGCGACCCGCCGCCAGCCCCGGTAGATGTCGTGCACCCCGTCGAGGTCGTGGAACGGGTGCGGCCGGTCCGGCTCGACCTCCGGCAGCGTCCCGTCCTTCACGAGCAGACCCGCGGAGTCGATCCGGATACCGTCGACGCCCCGGTCGAACCAGAACCGCAGGATGTCCTCGAACTCGGCCCGTACCCGGGGGTGGTCCCAGTTGAAGTCCGGCTGCTGGGGGGCGAAGAGGTGCAGGTACCAGTCGCCGGGCGTGCCGTCCGGGTTGGTGGTGCGGGTCCACGTCTCGCCACCGAACTCGCCGACCCAGTCGGTGGGCCGCTGGTCGCCGTTCGGGCCGCGCCCCGGACGGAACCAGAACAGGTCCCGCTCGGGCGCCCCCGGACCGCCGGCCAGCGCGGCCTGGAACCACGGGTGCGCGTCGGAGCAGTGGTTGGGCACCACGTCGACGATCGTCCGGATGCCCAGATCGTGCGCCTCCGCGATCAGCGCCTCAACCTCGGCGAGCGTGCCGAAGACCGGATCGATGTCGCGGTAGTCGGACACGTCGTACCCGGCGTCGGCCATCGGCGACGGATACCAGGGACTGAACCAGATCGCGTCGATGCCAAGCGCGGACAGGTGGTTCAGGCGGGAGCGGATACCTGCGATGTCACCGATGCCGTCACCGTTGCCGTCGGCGAAGCTGCGTGGGTACACCTGATAGATAACGGCTCCACGCCACCACGGACTGCTGTCTGCTGTGGACACGAGCACCTGCTTTCTGCGTCAGTACGTCGCCGGGTACGCCGGTGGCGATTGTGTGTCGGACGAACGGCCGTTGTTCGCTCCGCTGTCTTCGGTGAGGTCTATCCCTTGATGCTGCCGGCGGTCAGGCCAGACATGATGTTCCGCTGGAAGATCAGGAAGACGATAACGGTCGGGATGGCGGCGATGACCGACGCGGCGATCACGATGTTCATGGGCGTACCGCCCGCGAAGGAGTAGATGCCGACACTGACCGTCCGGGTCTCCGGTGAGGGCATGACCAGCTTCGGCCAGAGGAAGTCCTTCCAGACCGCCGTCATGGCCAGGATCGCGACGACGCCGAGGATCGGGCGGGACATCGGCAGGATGATCGACCAGAGCGTCCGCAACGACGTCGCCCCGTCGACCAGGGCCGCCGCCATCAACTCCTCGGGAATCGAGTCGAAGAATCGCTTCAGCAGAAAGATGTTGAATGCGTTCGCCACCAGCGGCAGCCAGATGGCGAACGGCGAGTCGAGCAGGTTGATGTGCAGGATCGGCAGGTCGATCACGGTCACGTACTGGGGGACGATGAGCACCATTGCCGGGATCATCAGCGTGCCGAGCATCAGCCCGAGAATCACGTTGCCGAAGATCGGTCGCAGTTTCGACAACGAGTATGCGGCGGCCGCGTCGAACACGAGCTGGAACAGCACCGCGCCGATCGCGTAGTAGAACGTGTTGAACAGCAGCTTGGCGAGTTCCAGATTGTTCCAGGCGTCGATGTAGTTCTGCGGCTGCGGGTCCTTCGGGAACAGCGTGGGTGGGGTCTGCGCGATCTCCTGGCCGGATTTGAGCGCGCCGGTGACCATCCAGTAGAGCGGCCCGAGGAAGATGAGCGTGAACGCCGTCACGACGACGACCAGCAGCGTCCAGTAGATGACCCGCCCGCGCCCCCGGCTGATCTGGGCATGCGAGATGAGGGTCCGGGTTCCGGAGTCCTGTGCCATTGGGCGCCGTCCTAGTCCTGTTTCGCAGTCAGCCGCACGTACACGGCGGAGAAGCCGGCCAGCACCACGAGCATGAGCACGCCGAGTGCGGCCGCGCCGTTGAGGTCGTTCTGGAAGAACCCGTGCTGGTAGATGAGGTACGCCACGGTGGTCGCGGAATCCTCCGCGCCCGCGCCGTTGGCGAGGATCAGTGGCTCGATGAAGAGCTGCATCGTGGCGACGATCTGGATCATCGCCAGGAGCGCGAGGATGAGCCGGGTCTGCGGGATCGTCACGTGGCGGATCCGCTTGAAGATCCCGGCGCCGTCGAGCTCAGCGGCCTCGTACAGCTCGCCGGGGATGTTCTGCAGCGACGCCAGGTAGATCAGGACAGCGCCACCCATGTTCATCCAGGTGGACGCGATCACCATGGCCGGCATCGTCATCTCCGGCGACTGCATCCACTGCGACGTCGGCAGGTGCAGCGCCTTGAGGATCGCGTTGAACAACCCGGCATCGCTGGGGTCGTACGCGTAGAACTTGAAGAGGTACAGGGCCGAGGCCGGCGGCAGCATCACCGGCAGGTAGACCAGGATCCGCAGGTAGCCCTTGGCGTGCCGGAACTCGTTGAGCAGGATCGCCACGAAGAACGGCACCGCGTACCCGAGCACGAGCGCGAGCAGCGTGAAGTAGAAGGTGTTCTTCCACGCCGGCCAGAAGCTGGGGTCGGCGAGGAGACGGGTGTAGTTGTCCCAGCCCACCCAGGTCGTCTCGCCGCGCCGGGTCCGCTGGAAGCTCATGACGACGCCACGGACCATCGGGTACCAGGAGAAGACCAGGAAGCAGAGCACGGCGCCGATCAGGAAGGCGTGCCCGGTGAGGTTGTCCCGTACCTTGCGGCCGAGGCTCGTACGCTGCTTCGGCCCTGCCGCGTACGACGGCATCGGGCGGCCCGGTTTCCCGGGGGCCTGGGGGGCGGCGGTGATCGCCACGGCACACTCCTGCGGAGATCGGTGAGGCGGACGGTGCGGCGCCGGGGTGTGGGGGCCGGTGCGACGGCCCCCACACCAGCGGATCAGCTCTCTGCGGCGAGGAGCTGGTTGACCTTTTCTTCGGCCGTCTTGAGCAGCGCGTCGATGTTCGCGTTCGGGTTCGTCAGCACCCCGGACATCGCGGCGTCGAGCACCGCGTAGATCGCCTGGGCGTTACGCGGCTCGCCCTTGATCGGCACCGGGGTCGCCTCGAAAAGGGCGAAGTTCGTGGTGTCGACGTTGGCATTGGCCTTGCGCAGGTCGAGTTCCTGCTTCTGCACCTCACTGCCGTTGGCGAACAGCAGCGGCTGCGGCAGACCCACCGGGTAGTTCTGCGGCTTGGCCCGCACGTAGTCGAACTGGCCCTTGCCCGGGGTCAACTTCTGGTACGCGACCCACTTCAGACCGGCCTTGACCTGCTCGGGAGAGAGGTCCTTCTTGAAGAAGTAGCCCTCGCCGCCGCCGAGCGTGCCCTTCGCCGGGCCGTCCTGGCCGGGCAGCGGGCTCATCGCCCAGTCCTGGAACTTGCCCTGGAACTGGCTGACGATCGCCTGGGTGGCGTCCGGCGCGCCGATGAACATGCCGACCTTGCCCGCGCCGGCGTTGGTGAGCAGGTCACCCCACTGGAGCAGCTGACGGGAGCCCATGCTGTTGTCGCCGTACCGCATGTCCTTGATGTTCTGCAGGACCTGCCTGCCCATCGGGTTGTTGAAGTCGGCCTTCTTGCCGTCGGCCGTCAGCACCTGACCGCCCTGCGAGTAGAGCAGGGAGGTGAAGTGCCAGCCGCCGGTGTTGCCGGCGCTGTACTCCGAGTAGCCGGCGATGCCGTTGCCGAGCGCCGAGATCTTCTTGGCGGCGGCCCGGACCTCGCCCCACGTCTTGGGCGGGTTGTTGACGTCCAACCCGGCCTGCTGGAACAGGACCTTGTTGTAGACCAGGCCCATCGAGTAGTTCTTCACCGGTACGGCGTAGAGCTTGCCGTTGTCGGTGAAGACCTCCTTGAGCGCCGGGTCGACGCTGTCCCAGGTGGAGATCGTGTCCTTGTTGACGTACTGGGAGATGTCCATCGCCTGACCGGAGTCGAGCACCTGCGCCAGATCCGTCATGTACCCGTAGAACACGTCGGTCACGGTGCCGCCGGCCAGGCGGGCGGTGAAGTCCGGCGGGTTGTTGCACTGCTCGCCGACGCTCACGCTCTTGATGACGATGTCCGGGTTCTGCTTCTGGAACTCGGCGACGTCGTCGTTCCAGTTCTTCAACAGCTCTTTCTGGGCGCCGACCGGCTGGCAGTCCACGGTGATGGTGACCTTGCCGCCGGCGGTCGAGTCCTTGTCGTCACTCTTCGTGGAGCATGCCGTGAGGCTGAACCCCAGGCCGGCCACGAGCGCCAGCGTCGCAGCCCTTCGGTATTGCGGTACGGACATCTGTCCATCCCTTCGGGAACGGGTGTCTCCATGAGATGCGCTGATCTGCGGTGATGCGACCTGACGCCCTGTAGCTGCGCCGGAGCCAGGTGTGAGTGGAGTCACTGTAACTAGCACGACTCATTTCAGCAAGGTGTCGACGATGTTTTGAAAGGACTCGACATCAGGGCGACAGACGGCGACAGGATGCGGGATTGCGACCGTTATGCGGCTACTTGGACACCAAAAAGGCCGCCGACCGCGAGAGCGGTCGACGGCCTTCGAGAAGGTCGTTCAGTAGGCCAGGAGCGCGATCACCGACCGGGTGCGGGCGCGGTCGAGCCGCGGACCACCAGCTCCGGCTCGAACAGCAGCTCGTCCTGGAGGACGCCGACACCCTCGATCTGGGTCACCAGCAGATCCACCGCCGCCTGCCCCATCGTCTCGATCGGCTGCCGGACAGTGGTCAACGGCGGATCGGTGCAGGTCATGAACGCGGAGTCGTCGAAGCCGACCACCGAGATGTCCGTCGGCACCGCACGACCCAGGCGCCGGGCGGCCCGGATCGTGCCCAGAGCCAGGACGTCGCTGGCGCAGATGATGCCGGTCACGCCCCGCTCGACCAGCTTCGTCGCGGCAACCCGTGCGCCCTCCATGGAGAAGCTGGACCGCTGGACGCACTCAGCGTCGTCCTCGCCCCAGCCAGCAACCCGCACCATCGCGTCCAGCTTGCGGCGCGACGGCACGTGCCCCTCCGGGCCGAGCACCATCCCGATCCGCTCGTGGCCCAGCGAGCGCAGATGCCCGTACGCCTGCTCCACCGCCACCGCGTCGTCGGTCGAGACCCGGGGAAAGCCCAACTCGTCGACACCGGCGTTGACCAGCACCACCGGGAGGCCCCGGTCGGTCAGCCGTCGGTAGTGGTCGTGCCGGGCGTCGGCGAGCGCGTACGAGCCGCCGGCGAAGATCACGCCGGACACCTGGTGATCGAGGAGCATCTCGACGTAGTCCATCTCGGACACGCCGCCGATGGTGCGGGCGCACAGGGCCGGCGTGTAGCCGCGCTGGGCGAGCGTCCCGGTCACCACCTCGGCGAGCGCCGGGAAGATCGGGTTCTGCAACTCGGGCAGCACCAGCCCGACCAGCCGGGCACGCTCACCGCGCAGCTTGGTCGGCCGCTCGTAGCCGAGCACGTCGAGCGCGGTCAGCACCGCCGTCCGGGTCGCCTCGGAGACACCGTCCCGGCCGTTGAGCACCCGGCTGACGGTGGCCTCGCTGACGCCTGCCTTCTTGGCAACTTCAGTCAACCGCTTGGTCACGGCCGCAATCGTACGTCACAGAAATGAAAGAAATGAACCGTGAAACGGTCAGATTTTGCGGTGCAACTGTCGCAGGTTGCCACGATTCATCCGCTCAACTTCGGTCGTCGTCGTCGTCGTCAGGACAGGTCGCGCAGCGCGTCCTCGATGGCACGGTGGAACGTGGGGTACGCGTAGATCATGTGCCGCAGTTGGCTCAGCGGCACGGCCGCGTGCACCGCCACCACGAGCGCCGACAGCACCTCGCCACCGGCCGGGCCGACCGACGTCGCACCGATCAGCACGCCCTGGTCGGCGTCCGCGATGAGCTTGATGAAGCCCTCGTCGCCGACCCGGTGGATCCAGCCCCGGGTCGAGCTGCTGAGCTTGGTGAACCCGACCTGCACGTTGATGCCGCGTTCGCGGGCCTGCCGCTCGGTCAGCCCCACCGCGCCGACCTCGGGATCGGTGAAGGTCACCCGGGGCAGCGCGCGGTAGTCGGCGCGCGGGACGGTGCCGGCCGAGCCGCTCGATCCGCTGGCGGCCAGCGAACTGGAGGAGCCCATCGCGCCGCCGACGACGCTGGCGGTGCCGCTGGCGTCCGGGCCGGCCGTCGCCTGCCGGTAGTGGGCGAGGATGTCGGACACCACGATGGCCGCCTGGTACATGGCGATGTGCGTGAACGCCCCCTCGCCGGTCAGGTCACCCACCCCCCAGATGCCCTCGGTGACGTGCATCCGGTCGTCCACCGGCAGGTAACGCTGCTTGGCGTCGACGCCGACGGTGTCCAGCCCCAACTCCTCCAGGTGCGCCCGACGCCCGGTGACCACGAGCAGTCGCTCCGCGGTGAACTGCGCCCCACCACCGCCGTGCAGCGTGAAACGGTCACCGTCGTGTTCGACCCGTTCGGCGCGTACCCCGGTGTGGATCTCGACGCCGTCGGCGCGCAGCGCGGCGGCGGCCACGTCGGAGGCCTCCGGCTCCTCCACGGCCAGCACCCGGTCCAACGCCTCCACCACGGTGACGCGGACGCCGAAGCGCGCGAAGACCTGGGCCAGTTCCAGCCCGATGGCGCCGCCACCGAGCATCAGCAGCGACTCCGGCAGCTCCTCGACCTCGATGGCCTGGTGGTTGGTCCAGTACGGCGTGCCGGCCAGGCCGTCGATCGGCGGCACCGAGGGCCGGGTACCGGTGCCCAGGACGATGCCGTGCCGGGCCTGGAACACCTGGTCGCCGACCCGGACGCGCCCCGGGCCGTCGAGCCGGCCACTGCCCCGGACGAACCGGCCACCCTTGCCGGTGAACCGGTCGACCGCGACCTTGTCGTCCCAGGTGTCGGTGGCCTCCTCGCGGATCCGCTTCGCCACCGGCGCCCAGTCCGGCCGGACCTGCGCGGTGCCCGCCAGCCCGTCGACCCGACGCGCCTCGGCCAGCGCGTTCGCGGCCCTGATCATCATCTTGCTCGGGATGCAGCCCCAGTACGGGCACTCGCCGCCGACGAGGTCCCGCTCGATGCCGACGACGCTCAGGCCGGCCTCGGCGAGTCGCTCGGCCACCTCCTCGCCGCCGACCCCCAGGCCCACCACGACAACGTCCACCAGCTCCGGCTCCGCCACCCCAACAGCATCCCCCAGCGGTACCATCCCGACCACCGGGGTCCGGAAAGTCGGCGGGCGCACCGCGCCGGAGCGCCTACGGTGATCCGATGCACGCACGCTTCGCCCCCGTCCGGGACTGTTTCCACGACCTGCTGACCGCCGGTCGGGAGACCGGTGCCAGCCTCACCATCTGGTACGACGGCCAGCCGGTGGTCGACCTGGTGGGCGGCTTCCGCGCCGGCGACGGGCCGTCCGGCCAACCATGGCGGCCGGACACGCTGGTCAACGTCTACTCGGTCGGCAAGCCGGTGGCCGCGCTGTGTCTGCTGCTGCTCGTCGACCGGGGCCGGGTCGACCTGGACTCGCCCGTGCAGCGGTACTGGCCGGAGTTCCGTACCCCGGCCACCGTGCGGCACGTGTTGTCGCACACCGCCGGGCTGCCGGCGTTCCCGGTGCCCCGACCGGCCAGCGCGATCGCGGACTGGGCGCTGCTCGCCGGCGACCTGGCCGCCGCCGACCCTGAATGGCCGCCCGGATCGTTGGCCGGCGAGCACGCCTGGACGTACGGCCATCTGGTGGGCGAGCTGGTCCGCCGGGTGGACGGCCGGAGCGTGGGCCGTTTCCTCGCCGACGAGATCGCCGGCCCCTGGCAGCTCGACCTCGGGTTCGGGCTGGTCGAGACGGACCAACGGCGCTGCGCGGACCTGCGCTACGGCGACCCGGAGTGGCCGACCCGCAAGCTCGGCGAGCCGGAGACCCTCCGGGCGAGGGCGATGGGCAACCCGGCCGGTGGGCTGGACCTCGCCGTGCTGAACAGCCCGCTGTGGCGGAGGGCCGAGATGCCGGCGGTCAACCTGCACGCCACCTCCGTGGGCCTGGGCCGGCTCTACGCGGGCCTGCTGGCCGGCGGCGTCCTGGACGGCGTACGGCTGTTCAGCCCCGCCCTTGTCGACGAGGCGACCCGGGTCCAGTACGACGGCCCGGACCTGGTGCTGGACCGCCGGGTCCGGTGGACGCTGGGCATGCAGTGGGAGCCCGACCTCAGTTGGGGCATGGGCGGGCTCGGGGGCAGCAGCGCCTGGGCCGACCCGGTGCGTGGCTACACGCTCGCGTACGTCACGGCACAGCTCGCCGAACACGACCGGGTCGACCAGCTGGCCGAGGCACTGCACTCCTGCCTCTGATCAGCGCAGCCAGACCGGATCGGTGCCGGGCACGGTGAGCGGCGGCGGATAGTCCAACGTGCGGCGGAGGTCGTCGGGCAGCTTCCACGGCTGGTGGATGGCCTTGCCCGACACCTTCGCCAACTCCGGAACCCAACGGCGTACGTAGTCGCCGTCCGGGTCGTACCGCTCGGCCTGCCGGACCGGGTTGAACCCCCGGTACGGCTTGGTGTCGTTACCGGTGCCGGCGACCCACTGCCAGTTGCCGGAGTTGTTGGCCACGTCGCCGTCGAGGAGCCAGCGGAAGAAGACCTGCACGCCGGCCCGCCAGTCCTGCCCCAGGTGCTTGGTCAGGTAACCGGCGGTGATCAGCCGGGCCCGGTTGTGCTGCCAACCCTGTGCCCGCATCTGCCGCATCCCGGCGTCCACGATCGGCATGCCCGTCCGGCCCTCGGTCCAGGCCGTGAGGGCATCGTCGTCGTAGCGCCACTCCTCGGTGGCGCCCCGCCGGTAGGCGGCCGTCGAGATCTGCGGGAACGCGGCGGTGACCTGGTAGTAGAAGTCGCGCCAGCAGATCTGCCGCACGAACGGACCGGACCGGTCGCCAGCGCGGTTGGCCACCGACAGCGGCGACACGCAACCGAAGCGCAGGTACGGGCTGAGGCGGGAGGTGTCGTCGCCGGCCATGTCGTCGTGCTGGTCGTCGTACCGGCCCAGCTCGGGCAGCCAGTCGGTGAGCCGCTGCCGGGCGACGCCTTCGCCGCCGACGGCCGCGTCCGGTGACTCCCCCGCCGGCAGCGCCGGCAACCGGCCCACGCTCACCCCGTCGGGCAGCACGATCCGGCGGGGCGCCGCCAACTCCTCGCGCCACCGCGCGGCGGCCCACGCCCGGTGGTAGGGGCTGAACACGCGGTAGTGGTCGCCTCCACCGCCGGGGCGCAGCGCACCCGGCTCGACGACCGTCAGCCCCGGAAAGAGCCGCAGGTGCAGCCGGTGCCGCTCGCACTCGGCCCGCAGTCGGCGCTCCCGCCGGCGGGCGTAGTGGCTGACATCGGCGGACAGCGCCACGGCGGTGGCACCGACCTTGCCGGCCAGCCGGATCGTCTCGGCCACCGGGTCGCCGCGCCGCACCACCAGGTCGCCGCCGCGCTCGCGCAGCGCCTCGCGCAGATCGGCGAGCGCCTGGTGCAGAAACCGGGTGCGGTTGGCCGACAGCCCGGCCAGGGCCGGGTCGAGCACGTACAACGGCACCACCCGGTCGAACGCCGCACAGGTCGTCGCCAGCGCCGGGTGGTCGTGCACCCGCAGGTCGCGGGTGAAGAGCACGACCGCGGTGCCCCCGCTCACCGGGCCGCCGGCTGGACCGTCGGGCCCGGGATCGTGACCGGGGTACCCGTCGACGTCAGCAGAGCACGCGCGGCCACCGCCATCCGTCGCCGCTGCGGCACCAGGGCGCGACGGGAGAAGACGTCGTAGTCCTGCTCGGCCACCTCGTCGAGGATGCCGCCGTAGAGCGCGTACGCCGTGCGCATGCACGCCTGCGAGGCGGGAGCGAGCATGGTGATGCCCGGCGCGGCGGCGGCGTAGTGCGCCTGGGCCCGGGTCACCTCGTACTCGATCAATTCGCGGGTGCGGGGCGTGCCCTGCCCCCGGTCGCGGGCCTCGATCAGCTCCTCGCGGGTGACGCCGAACTTCGCCAGGTCCTCGTCGGGGAGGTAGGTGCGGCCCCGGTCGAGGTCCTCGGCGACGTCCCGGATGAAGTTGGTGAGCTGGAAGGCGAAGCCGAGCTGCCGGGCCGGCTCGCGGGCCGCCGCCGGGTCGGAGCTGCCCAGGATCGGCAACATCATCGTGCCGATCACCGCCGCCGAACCCTCCATGTAGTCGAGCAGGTGGTCGTACGTCGGGTACGAGGTGACCGTCAGGTCCATCGCCATGCTCTTGAGAAACGACGCGAAGTCGTCCCGGTCCAGATCGAAGATGGCGATCGTGTGCAGCACGGCCGGCAGCAGCGGGTCGTCAACCGACGCGCCATGCAGGCCGGCCACGAACCTGCTGGCCCAGTCGTCGAGCAGCGCGGCCCGCTCGGCAGGTGGGAGGGCCTCGGTGCTGTCGACGATCTCGTCGGCGTACCGCGTGAATCCGTAGAGAGCGTGCACATGTCGTCGTTTCCACGCGGGGAGCAGCCGGGTGGCGAGATAGTAGGTGCGGCCATGGCGTTTGTGCAGCTCACGGCACCGGTCATAGGCAGCGGTGAGATCCGTTTCCACCGGCCCTCCTCAGATATCGACGCACCAATCGACGCAACTCGTACCCTAGGGTACGCTCGCCCACATGGCCAACGACGCAGTTGCGGGCAACGCGATACGTGTGGCGCCGACGGAGCCAGGCGAGCGGGACGACCCGGTCCGCGCTGTCCTGGCCGCTTACACCCAGGACCTGATCACTGCGGTCGACGAGACCCTCTCCACCTTCCTCACCGCCGAGGTCGACGCACTCACCGAGATCGACGCAGCCATGGGCGGATTCGCGTCCGCCGCCCGCGCGGCCGTGCTGTCCGGGGGAAAGCGGATCCGGTCCACGTTCGGCTACTGGGGCTGGCGCGGGGCCGTCGGTGGCGACGAACCGCTCCCCGCAGTCCTGCCCGCGCTGGCCGCGCTCGAACTGCTGCACACCTTCGCGCTCGTCCACGACGACGTGATGGACGCCTCCACCACCCGTCGCGGCCGGCCCACCGCGCACGTCGCGCTCGCCGCCCAGCACGTCGCCGCCGGTCACCGGGGCGACCCGGACCGGTTCGGCGAGGCCGCCGCCGTGCTGATCGGCGACCTCTGCATGGTCTGGGCCGACAAGCTGCTCGCCCGCGCCACCATCACCCCGGCGAGGCTGTTCGAGGTCCGCCGCTGCTACGACCAGATGCGGGTCGAGACGGTCGCGGGGCAATACCTGGACGTGCTCGGCGAGAACGACCCGGACAGCTGGTCGGTCGACCGGGCGCTGCGCGTGGCCCGCTACAAGACCGCCAGCTACACGGTGCAGCGACCGCTGCTGTTCGGCGCCCGCCTGGCCACGGTGACGGCCGACGACGCGCTGATCACCGCGTACACCCGCTACGGGCTGGCCGTCGGCGAGGCGTTCCAGCTCCGCGACGACCTGCTCGGCGTCTACGGCGATCCGGAGTCGACCGGTAAGCCGGCCGGCGACGACCTGCGCGTCGGCAAGCCCACCACGCTGCTCATGCTGGCCCGCCAGCTGGCCACGCCGAGCCAGCTCCGGGCGCTGGAGCAGGCCGACGGCGAACCCGTCGAACGGCTCGCCGACGTGGTCGCCGCGACCGGCGCGGTGGCCCGGGTGGAGCGGATGATCGCCGAGCGGGTCGGCGATGCCCTGGCCGCGCTCGACAGCGCGCCCGTGGACCGGACGGCGCGTACCGCGCTGACCGGGTTGGCCACCGCTGCCACCGGTCGGCGGGCCTGATGATCGAGGATCTCGAGGAGGTGGTCACGTGCGGACGGTGACGGGACGGACGGACCGGGTGGTGGTCGTGGGTGCCGGGCTGGGTGGGCTCGCCTGCGCGCTGCACCTCGCCGGCAGCGGCCGGCAGGTGACGGTGCTGGAGCGCGAGTCGGTCCCCGGCGGACGGGCCGGCCGGCTCGCGGTTGACGGCTACGAGTTCGACACCGGCCCGACCGTGCTCACCATGCCCGACCTCATCGCCGAGGCGCTCGGGGCCGTCGGCGAGGAGCTGCGCGACTGGCTCGACCTGACCCCGCTGGACCCGGCGTACCGGGCGTACTACCCGGACGGGTCGACCCTCGACGTACGCACCGACACCACCCGGATGGCGGCCGAGATCTCCCGGGTCTGCGGTCCCCGGGAGGCCGACGGCTACCTGCGCTTCGTCGACTACTCGCGCGAGCTGTGGCGGCTGGAACGGGCCGACTTCATCGAGCGCAACCTGGACGCGCCGACCGACCTACTCACCGGCAACCTGCTCAAGCTGCTCACCGGTGGGGCCTTCCGCCGCCTCCAGACCAAGATCAACCAGTTCTTCCGGGACCCGCGTACCCAGCGGATCTTCTCCTTCCAGGCGATGTACGCCGGGCTCGCCCCGCACGACGCGCTGGCCATCTACGCGGTCATCGCGTACCTCGACTCGGTGGCCGGGGTCTACTTCCCCCGGGGCGGCATCCACGCGGTCTCCCGCGCGATGGCCGGCGCCGCCGAGAAGCACGGCGTACAGATCCGGTACGACACCACGGTGACCCGGGTGGAGACCGCGAACGGGCGGGCCACCGGCGTGCTGACCGCCGACGGCGAGCTGGTGCCGGCGGACGTGGTGGTACTCAACCCGGACCTGCCGGTCGCCTACCGGGACCTGCTGCCCGCCGCGCCCGCCCGACGCCTCACCTACTCGCCGTCCTGCGTCGTCCTGCACGTCGGCTCGCGGCAGGGCTATGCGAAGATCGCCCACCACAACATCCACTTCGGACGCGCGTGGAAGGGCACCTTCGATGAGGTCATCCGCAGGGGTGAGCTGATGACCGATCCGTCGCTGCTCGTCACCAATCCCAGCCGGACCGACCCGTCGGTGGCACCAGCGGATCGGCACACCTACTACGTGCTCGCGCCCGTGCCGAACCTCGACCGGGCGCCCTTCGAGTGGCGTGGCGACCTGACCCAGCGGTACGGCGACCAGCTCATCGCGACGCTGGAGGAGCGCGGCTACGTCGGGTTCGGCGACGGCGTCGAGGTGCTGCGGGCGATCACCCCCGCCGAGTGGGCCGAACAGGGCATGGCCGCCGGCACACCGTTCGCCGCCGCGCACACCCTCTTCCAGACCGGGCCGTTCCGCCCGTCGAACCTGCACCGACACCTGTCGAACGTCGTCTTCGTCGGCTCCGGCACCCAACCCGGCGTGGGCGTACCGATGGTCTTGATCTCTGGCAAGCTGGCCGCCGGCCGGATCACAGGGGAGGGACGATGAGCAGCCGCGAGGACCATCTCGTCGAGCTGGTCGACGACGCCGGGCGAGCCCACGGCGACACCACCGTCGCCGCCGCACACCAACCGCCGGGGCAACTGCACCGGGCGTTCTCGGTGATGCTCGTCGACCCGGACGGCCAGGTGCTGTTGCAACGACGGGCCGCGGTCAAGACCCGCTTTCCGCTGCGGTGGGCGAACTCCTGCTGCGGCCACCCCCGGCCGGGCGAGTCGCTCACCGAGGCCGCCAACCGGCGGCTGCGCGAGGAGCTGGGCACCGGTCCGGTCGAGCTGACCCAGGTGGGCGTCTACGTCTACTACGCCGAGGACCCCACCACCGGTCGGGTCGAGTTCGAGTACGACCACGTGCTGCGCGGCGAGTTCCGGCCCGTCGCGCCACTGAGCCCCGACCCGGACGAGGTGGCCGAGCTGCGCTGGGCCGACCCGGCCGCCCTGGAAGCCGACCTCGACCGGGACCCTCGTTCGTACGCGCCCTGGCTGGGCGGGGTGGTGAACCGTCTGTTGCGCCCCGCGGGGTCGTCGTCGGACACCCCCGGCTCCACCACCAGGACCCCGCCCGGATCGCCGGCGGACGACGCGGTGGAGCGGTCGGGTGGCCGATGAGGCGTTGAGCGCGGGCGCCGTCGCGCGCCGGCTGGGGGTCGCGGTCACCACGCTGCGCACCTGGCACCAGCGCTACGGGCTCGGGCCCAGCGAGCACGTGCCCGGCCATCACCGCCGGTACACACCGGCCGACCTGGCCCGCCTCGAAACCATGCGGCGGCTGACCGCCGAGGGCGTCAGCCCGGCCGAGGCGGCCCGATGGGCCCGGCAGGCACCGGACCGCACGCACCTGGACACCGTCCCCCGGGGTCGGATCCGTCCGGCGAGCCGCGACGGCGGCGGCGCCATCGGGGTGGGCCGCGCCGGACCGGCGGCCCGGGGCCTGGCCCGCGCTGCCATGCGCCTGGACGCGGCGGCGATCAACGAGACGATCGCGCACACGATCGCCGCCAGCGGGGTCGTCGCCACCTGGGAGACCCTGCTGCGGCCGGTCCTCGCCGGCATCGGTGACCGGCATGTCGCCACCTCCGGCCTCATCGAGGTGGAGCACCTGGTCTCCCGATGCGTGTCGGAGGCGTTCGCCGCGGCCAGCCGGGCCAACCCGCCCGCCGGGGCCGCCCGGATCCTGCTCTCCTGCGCCGACGAGGAGCAGCACACCCTGCCCCTGGAAGCACTGGCCGCCGCGCTCGCCGAGGCCGGGGTGGGCTACCGGATGCTGGGCGCCCGGGTGCCGGTGGCCGCCCTCGTCGAGGCGGTCAACCGGACCGGACCGGCCGCCGTGGTCCTCTGGTCACACACCCGGGCCACCGCCGACCCGGCCCAGCTCAGCGCGCTGCTCGCCGCACCCCGTCGCCCGCTGCTGATCCTCGCCGCCGGCCCGGGCTGGCGGGCCGACGGGCTGCCCGCCGGAGTGGTCCGGCCGGTCGACCTGGCCGAGGCGGTCTCACTGGCGGTGGCGGTCCGCGACTCGCTGGACCAGTCGCGAGAGGCCTGACCGACCTGTCGGCTCCCCGGCCGCTTCCACTACCGTCGGGGTGGTCCGCCCACCCCGACCCTCCGGGAGCGAACAGATGCAAGCCCGCGCCGCCCTGGCGTCCGTCCTCGCCGTGGTGCTGGTCTTGTCCGGTTGCGCCCAGCCAGACACTGCCATCCACGTCGCCGGGCCGCCGCAGCCCGTCGAGTCGACCACCGGCCCCACGCCGAAGCCCACCCCCTCGCCGAGCGCCACCCGCACCAAGCCCCCGAAACCGCCGCTGCGACCGCTGCCGGCGAAGCTCCCGGCCGGGCTCCGGCGCAACACCGGCGTACGGCCCGTGGCGCTGACCTTCGACGACGGGCCCAGCCCCGCCTGGACGCCCAAGGTGCTCGACCAACTGAAGGCGGCCCACGTCACGGCCACCTTCTGCGTCGTGGGCCGCGAAGCCCAACGGCACCCGGAGCTGATCCGCCGGATCGTCCGGGAGGGCCACCAACTGTGCAACCACAGTTGGCGGCACGACCTCGACCTCGCCCGCCGACCGGTCGCCGACATCAAGGCCGACCTGGCCCGGACCAACAAGGCCATCCAGACAGCCGCCCCGGGCACTCCGGTGCTCTTCTACCGGCAACCCGGCGGCCGGTGGACGCCAGAGGTCCTCGGCGTGGCCAAGGAGCTCGGCATGCGCCCCCTGCACTGGGCCGTCGACCCGCAGGACTGGGACAAGCCGACCGCCGCCACGATCGCCAAGCGGGTCCACAACGCAGCACGTCCCGGCTCCATCGTGCTGCTGCACGACGGGGGCGGAAACCGGGCCGCGACGCTCGCCGCCTGCCCGCACCTGATCGCCGACCTGAAGCACCGCTACGGCATCACCCGGCTCAAGTAGATTGGCTCTGACCCGCGGTTATACGGTCCACCACGACCCCGGCGATACCGGTTTTGTCGACCGGCCAGGCATCACGTATGCTTTCCAAGCCTCCGGCGGGGCCGGATGGGAGCAAGTCCGCTTGAAGTTGCGAATGTGCAATGATGGCGGGGCCGCCCTCATCGTCTAGCGGCCCAGGACGCCGCCCTTTCAAGGCGGTAGCACGGGTTCGAATCCCGTTGGGGGCACGACCGGCGCAAGCCGGAGCAACACAAGCTAGGTCCTGTGGAGCAGTTGGAGTGCTCGCCGCCCTGTCAAGGCGGAGGTCGCGGGTTCAAGTCCCGTCAGGACCGCAGCGCTGACGCCGCGCCTCGCGCGGCGTTCTGCGTATCGGAGCGTGTGATCCTGTCAGCAGCTCAATCTGCTGACGGGTAGCATGAGCCGAGCAACACGGCCAGGTAGCTCAGTTGGTACGAGCGTCCGACTGAAAATCGGAAGGTCGGCGGTTCGACCCCGCCCCTGGCCACATAGCCTTTCGCCGGGCTATCCAGGGGAAACGCCCCACCGAGGTTAACTCCGGTGGGGCGTTTCTCTGCGTATGGGGACACCCTGGGGACAGGTGGAGCTACTGCCGCTGCCCGGTCTGCCCCTTCGGTAGAGCCGCGGCAAGCCGATTGACCGTCTCCCGGACACCCTCGACGTGGCCGCGCTCGAGCGCGCTGGCGAGCAGTCGGAGGGTGGTCGCGCCGAGCAGCAGATCCACCGCCACCAGGAGCACGTACCGAGCCGTTACCGGCGGGTGTTCGGTGTCGTAGGCGTACATCGCCAGGAGGGCGAGCAGGACCAGGGCGGCGGTGCCGGTGACGCAGCCGGCGATCAGCATGGTGCGGTTGCGGTGGTGGTGCATGGGGTCAGCTCCTCGTTGCCGATGTGCTGTGGGGAGGGCGGAGGTCGGGGACGCCTCCAGCCGGCCGCGGGTGGCCGGCAACCGAGACCCGCCTTGACGGTGGCGGGTGGGTCAAATCACGCGGGGCGTGGATCCAGGTGCGTCGACCAGCCTGCGGGGATGGCGGACCGGGCCCGCAGCGCGGCCAGTCGGCCCAGGGCCGGCCAGATCAGCGCGCCGGGGGTGTCGCCGAGGGAGGGCTCCGAGCTGGACGCACCCGGGCAGTGAACGGCAGCCATGCTCGTCACATCGGCATCAGGGCCAAGCGGCGCGCCGGGGCAGGGTCGAGTCACCTGGCCGGCTGCGCGCATGTCGCCGCGGCGTTCGTGTTCGGCAGCCATGGCGATCAGGGCCCGCCGAACCTCTTCCAGGGTCTGCTCGTGCTGGCTGCACTCGCTGACCTTCACCGTCGGCTCTGCGGCCGGCTCGGGCGGGCGGATGCCGTCGTCGAGCGTGCGGCCGAGGACCGGACCGATAGGGACAGGCAGGTCGGTGAGCGTCGACACGTGCACGGCCGGTTCGGTTGCCGTCGAGTCGGGCGTGGGCGCCGTGTCCACCTCGGTGTCAGCGGCCGGCTGCGCGACGGGGCCGACGATCGGGAGGGTGATGACGATTGGCGTCGGCGTGGTGGGTGCCGGGTCCGTGGCCGGTGGCGCGGCTGGGCGGGGAGCAGGCACCTCGATGACGATCGGCGGTGTGATCACGGTGATCGGCGGGACCACGGGCAGGTCGATCGGCAGCTCAATCGACGGCAGCTCGATCACCGGCGTACCGGCTGGCGGGTCGTCGTGGGGTGCGGGGGTGGTCTCGTCGGCCGGGGTTGTGTCCTTGGCCGGTTCGTCGCCGCTGTCGTCCGGGCGGTCGGCCGGTGGCTTGGGTTCGTCCGCGGGCTCGTCGTCTGCGGGCTTCGGCTCTGCGGTGGGCTTTGGCAGGACCTGGTCGACGACGTCGCGGACGGTGCCGAGCAGACCCCCCGGCTGCTCGGCGACCGTGGCGGGCCGGTCGTCGGCGCGAGCGGCGTTGGGACCGAGGGCGGCGAACGCGCACCAGGCAGCTCCGGCAAGGCCGCAGAGGATGGCGGCGCGGGCTATGACTGGTGCGCGCAAGCTGTGCCTCCCCCCGGTGGCTACTGCTGATCCCGTTGGCGGGACTAGCAGGCAAGGCAGCCATAGTGACGCAAACGGCCTGCGACCGCACTACTGGTGAGATCGATTCACGTCGCGGTTACGACAGTCACCGTGTACAAAAGAGTCCAGATCGGGCGGTGACTTGCGCGATATGCAAATTGCAGCCTGTCACCCACGTGGGGCAGATCAGTCACCGGGGCATGATTCGCACTGGACGGATTCCCAAGATCGGCGATCAAGTCAGCGGGTCGTCAGCTCTACGCCGCTCGCCGGATGGACACCAACCACCCGGCCGCCCAAAGAGATCACCTGAACGTGCTCGCCGACCGCCAGCCCGAGCTGAGTCCGCTCGGCGGCCGTCGCTGGCCGGCTGATCACGGTCGAGCCTCGGGCCACGGACACCTGCCTGCGCTGCTCCGCTACCCGCACCCGCGTACCGTAGCTCGGCTCGGTGACCACCAGCCCCTCTGCGCGGAGCACCGCCAGGGCGCGACGGATGGTCTCCCGACTCACCCCGTGCTCCTGCTCCAGGCGCTTGCTCGACGGCAGCAGCTGGCCTGGGCGGATCGCCCCGGACGTGATCGACGCGCGCAGCAGGTCAGCGAGCTGCTGGTAGACAGCCCGCTCCGACGCAAAGTCGATCACACGGGCACGGTACGGAGTCGTCATCCACAAGGGACCCGGGGATCCTCGGGTCCCCGGCCCCCCACCTCACGCCGGAGGGCCCGGCTGACGCGGCCGAGCCCTCCGGGTGGTGCTGCCACGCCCGACCCGCAGAAGGGGCGGCACATCCCAGAGTATCGGGACGCACCGATGCCGGTCACTACGCCGACGGGGGCCGAATGAGTACGCTCGATGCCGTGCCGACCGGCATCATTCGTACCGGCAAGGAGGGCAGGTTGACCCCCAACCCGCTGGCCAGGCAGCGCCGACTCGGGCTCGCGCTTCTCTCACTGCGCGAGCAGCGCGGTCACAGCCACGCCGAACTGAGCCGCAAGAGTGGCGTCTCGGCCTCGGTCATCAGCCGGACAGAGAACCCGTTCGGCGACGTACACCGCAAGCCCGGCCTGCTGTCCGTACGCCGACTCCTCGACGCCCTCGACGTCGAACGCGGCAGCCGAGAGTGGACCCTCATCGAGAGCTACGCCGAGGAGGCCGCGAGCAGCCGATGGTGGGAGTCGTCGGGGTTCGTCCGGATGGGCGACGGGCAGCGCACCTACGCGCTCGTTGAGGCCGGCGCCAGCACCATCCGGGAGTACGCGGGGATGCTGCTGCCCGGCATCGTCCAGACCGCCGAGTACGCCCGGCACCGCGTCCTGGCCGTGACCGGCGACGGCCCAGTCGCTGACCCGGATCCGATCGTGCGGGGTCGTCAGGAGCGGCAGCGCCAGACCATCGGGGGCGTCGCCGACTACCAGCTGGTGCTCGAAGAGCAGGCGATCCGCCGTCGGCCGGTGCCGCCCGCGGTGATGCTGGAGCAGCTGCGCCACCTCCTGGCGCTGATGGACGACGAGCGGGTGAGTGTGCGGGTCGCGCTGGTCGACGCGCAGCTCGCCGCCGGGTACGCCCCGAGGGCGCCATACGCCCACGTGACCTACCCCGACATGGACGATCCGCCGATCGTGGTGGTCGACAACGTGACCCGCGCGTTGCTGGTCACCGACTCGGCGGAGGTGTCGGGGTACGCGCAGCTGCATCACCGGCTGCGTGAGGCCGCACTGTCTGACGCGGACAGTGCGGCGTACATCCGCCAGGCGGCCGGCGAACTGGCCGCCACGACCCGAGAGGCATGACCATGTCCGACCCGCAGCAGTACACCAACCGCACGAACCCGCGCTTCACCACCTGGATGAAGAGCCCCGAGTCCGGAGGCAACGAGGGGTGCCTGTTCGTCTCCACCGCGAACGACGGATCGGGTGATGTCGCCCTGGTCGAGAGCGAGGCCGGCACCGACGCGCCGATCCAGGTGGTCCCGCGGAAGTCGTGGACGGCCTTCCTGGGCGGCGCGAAGACGGGCGCGTTCGACCACATCTGACACCTGCTCGACGAGGGGACCGGCACCGGAGGGTGTCGGTCCCCTTCTATGTTGCTGCCCGTGTTGCCCTTGTGACCTTGGGCGAACGATGCCAGGGTGACGAATGCCGGGACGAATCATTCCGGCAGCCAGCCGGGCACGGCGTGAGCGACGGTCCCCCGTTCCGTCCGCGAGCACCGGGTCCGGGTAGCGGCGGCGGTGAACATCCGAACCCGACGCGATGTGTGCGACCACCGCCGCCGCTACCACCCCAGGAAGGGCGGGGGCGGACGTGCCGAGAGGGCCGTCCGCCTCAGTCCCTGAGGCGAGAGGGCACCGCGATGAGGAACCCGTTCCGACGCCGCCGGCAACCCGTGCAACTCGACCAGACCAGCCCGGCCGCGCCCGGCACTCAGCGCGCCACCGGGGAAGCCACCCCGCCGGCGAGGCGTGGCCCAACTCTGATCACCACCGTCGCCCCGTTGATGACCCCTGGCCAGGTCACCCGCACCTGCGGAGACATGCGGTGATGGCCGAGACCTACACCACCGTCCGGGCGGCCCAGGAGGCCGAGCACGCCCGAGGCCAGCAGGCGGTCGCCACCCTCGACCGGCGGCTTGACGGCCAGCACACGCCACGCCGACCTCAGTGGGACTGCGACGCCTGTGAGCAGGATTGGCCGTGCGCCCCGGCGCAGGTCCGCCTCGCCGAGTCGTACGGCCGGGACCGGGTTGGCCTGGCCATGTACCTCGGCGCGGTGTACGCCGCCGCCGTCAACGAGCTGCCCGTGACGACGTCGGGCGAGACGTGGGTGCGGTTCGTCGGCTGGGTGCGGTGAGCAGTCTCAACCCAGGCGATGAGGGCATGCACCACTCGGATTGGTCGCACCGGTGGTCCGGTGGTCCGGCCGACGAGGCGGGCCAGGCGGCGTGGCAGGCGGCGCTGAGAGAGCACATGGCGGATCACCGGCGTCAGGCACCACCGCCACACCCTGACGCCCGACCACACGCCCGCAAGGACTGATCGCAGTCTCAGCACGACGAGCTGAACAGCAAAAGCCCCCGCTCACCAGGTAGGTGGCGGGGGCGCTGTGTGTCGGGGCTACTGCTCGGGTTTGCCGGCCTTCTTCATGACGAGGGAGCGGCGTAGCTGGTAGATCCCGCGTCGGGAGAGCGGCTTGTACCGCCAGCCATCTCCTTCGTCGCCCCACTCTTCGGCGCGCTGCTCGTCGTCGGCGAGGGAACGTTGCACAGTGCGGTCGGACACCTCCAGGGCGTCGGCCGTCTCCCGCACGCTCATCCAATCGCTGCTCAACGCACGCTCCCCGCTTGGCCGAAGTCTGCCCACGGATGATCGCACGTCGATCACGGTCACGGTAACCATGCCGACAGGCTAGTCGTGTGGCGACACTTGCGACAGTGGCGACTATGGCGTCATGATGTGTGGCATGACGATCGACGACGTCCGCGAGGCGGCCACCACGCTGGTCGACCTCGCCCAACGCCACGGCCAGCCCGTGCTCTTCGGCGCCGGCGCGACAGCCGCGCTACTCGCCCTGGTCCTGGTGTGGCGATTCCTGCGCACCGGCGAGGTGCACGAGAAGCTCGGCCGAGTCGCGGTCACCCTCGCCACCCTGTTCGCGATGGAGGGCATGTTCGAGGTGGCCCACGGTCCCCTCGACCTGAACGTTGCGGGCAGCCTGATGTTCTGCGCCACCTTCGAGGTGGTCATGCTCCATCAGGGCAGCCTCGCTGCCCACAAACTCGCAGCTCACACCGACGGGCCGGCGCCGGACATCAGCCGGCACATGCGCTTCGTGTGGCTCGTCGCCGGTGCGTCCGGGCTGGTCGCGTCAACCGCTTCCGACTCGGTCACCGAGGTGGTGCTGCGCCTGGCCACGCCGCCGCTGGCCGCTGGCATCTGGTACATGAGCCTCTACGCAGACAAGGAGCCCGCCGAGCGGCAGCCGTCCCGCTGGATCTGGACGCCGCAGCGCATCGGGGTCCGCCTCGGCCTGCTCAAGCCGGGCACCGTCGACGACCTGGCCGAGGTGTTCCGGCAGCGGGCCGTCCGCCGCATCGTCGACGCGGCCGTGATCGTCTGGCACGCCGACAAGGCCCGCGCCGCCGGGGAGCTCGACGACGCCACCGCGAAGCACGCGGCGAAAGCGGGCCAGCGACTCGACGACCTCGCCAAGACCGTCGACCAGGCGACCATGGCCGCCGCGCAGCAGCAGATCCGGCTGACTCTCGGCATCCGCCAGCAGCTCTTCGCCGGGATCGAGGGCGGCGAGGTGGACGGCTGGACCCGCCAGCAGCTCGACCAGACCAGCGCCGAGGCCCGCCGCGCCGCCCTTCGCTCCAAGATTCACGCCGCCCGCGCACAGCGAGCCCTGACCCGCCCGCGCACTGAGTCGATGGTGGAGATGGGCGGCATCGTGATGCCGGCTCACCTCGCGGCCCGAATCGGCCCGCTGCCTGACCCGGCCCCGGTTCACTCGGGCGGCTCGCTGGACGCGCTCGTCGAGGCTGTCGCCGAACCGGTCCGTGAATCGACTCACCTGGCCATCGACTCACCCCGTGAATCGGCACCGACCGACCCCGATGAATCGACTCGATCCGCCGATCCGTCACCGCGCCGTGAATCGGTTGGCGGCGATTCACCGAATCGACCCAGCGCGGCCCGGCGGACGACCCGCCGGACGGTCACCGAGCCGGTCGGCGAATCGACTCAGCAGCCCAACTCAGTCCGGCTCGCCGCCGCGTGGGAGCGATTCATCGGGCGTGAGGGCCGCGAGCCGAGCGACCAGGAACTGGCAGACGAGGCGGGGCTGTCGAAGGCCACCGCGAACCGCTGGAAGAACCGCAACGACCCCACCCTGACCGAGGAGAAGTGATCATGACGCAGCCAACGAACGGCCGGTCGTTCTTCACCGGCGCCGACTCCCTCACCGACAACGTCGCACTGCTGGAGTGGTGCGAGGGATCCCGCAAGCTCCTTCACGCTGGCGCCCTGGAGTTGGGCATCTGCGCGTCGGAGCTGGACGCTCGCCTGCGCGCCATCAGCCGCAGTCCCGTCGGCGGGCTCTCTGGCCGGGCCCGCGCCCGTCAGGTCGCGCGACCCATCCAGCAGGCGTCCGAGGCCCTGGTCATCGCGTCCCGGTACGTGGTCACCGCCTCCACCCGATTCCAGGCCATCTACCTCCCCGAGCTGGAGGCCGCCGGGCACCGGCCGCGCCGCCAGGACTTCCGTTTCAAGGCCTGACCCGAACAGGAGCACATGGTGAAGACCACCACCCGGATGCCGAAGAACGCCGGCTACGACGGCGTGGCCACCGTGCACACGGTGAAGCTGCCCCTCTGGCCGTACCTCGTCACCCCGGCCAGCGCGGTCGGACTGTGGGCGGCCACGGCCGGCGCCCATGCCTACTGGGGCGACAGCCCAGTCGCAGCCGGCGCGGCGGCGGCCGGCCTCACCCTGGCCGGCACCGCCCTGTCCGCGCTGACCTGGCGGGCAGCCGCCGCCCGCGGCATCGTCCGCCAGGCGGTCGCCACCGCGACCTGCGTGGCTGGCAGCGCCTGGACCATCGGGTCGACCCTGGCCGCGCCGTGGTCGCGGCCGTGGCTGGACCTGTGGCTGATCGGAGCGCCGACCGCGTCGATCGCCATGGGCGTGATTCGGGTGCTCCGATCGGGTCAGCCCGGTGACGGGGAGCAGGGTGGTGGCCTCGCCGAGGCCGTGAAGAGCCTGCGCGGCGCCCGCGTCGGCCGCGCCCACATCGACGGAGCCCGAGCCACCGCCCCGGTCATCCTCGACCCGGGCACCACCGCCGGCGACCTGGCTGCCGATCGGGGCGCGCTCGCCTCGGCGCTCGACGTGCCATCGACGGCAGTCCGGGTCATCCCCAACCCCGATTCGGCGCGACGGGCCAAGGTGTCCGTGGTGCCCGTCGACCAGCTCCGTGAGACCCGCTACTGGCCGGGCCCCTCGGCACCCGGCGCGTCGATCGCCGACGCGCCGATCCGGCTCGGTGTGATCGAGGACGGCGAGCCGCTCGACCTGTGGCTCCCCGGCGACCACAAGGCCGGCCGGAACTCGGCTCACCTGTCCGTGGTCGGCATGTCCGGCGCGGGCAAGACCGAACTGGTGCTGAACCTGTGCGCCGATGTGCTGACCCGCAATGACGTCGAGCTGGTCGTCACCGACACCCGCAAGGGCGACCAGCTGCCCGAGTGGCTGCGCAAGGGCGCACACGAGGCTTACCTCGACGCCGAGTCGGCGGAAGACTACGTCGAGGACCTGCCTCGACTCATCGCCGAGCGGGCACGGCACCTCGGGCAGCGCGGGCTCAAGCAGTGGGTCAAGGGCTGCGGCCTGCCCTACCTCGTGCTGGTGAACTTCGAGGCTGCCCGACTCGTCGCCGACAGCAGCACCTTCGTCGACGTCACCGAGTCGGCCCGATCGGTGGGCATCTTCCTCCTTGTTGAGCTGCAGCGCGCGACGCACGACCGGTTCCCCACCTCCGCGCGGGCGAACATCTCGGCGAAGGTGTGCCTCGGCGTGGAGCGGAACACCGACGCGGAGGCCGCCCTGTCGGAGCGCACCCTCGACTCGGGTGCCGCGCCGTGGGAGTGGAAGAACAGCCGTCCCGGCTACCTGTACGCCGAATTCCCTGGCGTCGACCCGGAGCGGTGGTCGATGCCGGCACGGGCGTTCATCGCCCGCAGTGAGGACGACCGGGCCGCCGCCATCGCACCGTTCCGGCCTGTCACCGCTCCGACTGCGCCGCCTCGCCCAGCCCCGACTCAGCGCCCGGAAGGACAACCCGTGAAGCAGCGCGACGACCTGGACGACGAGCGAGAACTCAACGCGGCACTCGACTTGGCCGAGCCACCCGATGACGTCGACCCCGCGCAGCCGATCGCAGTCCCCGCCGACATGCCGCGGCTGGCGTTCGGGCAGCTGCGCAAGCCGCCGATGGGCACGACCGAGGCGCGTGCATGGACGCGCGACTACCTGCTGCGGATGCACGAGTCCGGGAAGACCGAGTTCAGCCCGGCCGAGCTGGGCGACGTCATTGAGGCGACAGGTCTGACCGCGAGCTGGGTGGGCAAGGAACTGCGCCGGCTCTGCTCGGGGCCGGACTCGATCCTGCGGAAGACCGACCGTGGCATCTACAAGATCAGGGTTGCCGAGCCGGCGTGACGATCAGCGACCGCCAGGGCGTACGGACCGTCCGGACACACTCCTGTCCGGACGGCGTCCGTACGCCCATCTACCTGGAGTGGGCGGGATCCGTGCGGACGGTCCGTACAGCGCGCCCACCAATCACGGAGAGTGAATCATGAGCAGGAGCCTGGTCATCGCGTTCAGCGCCGGGGTGATCGTCGGCGTGCTGGTCACCTGGGAGGCCGCCCGCCGATGGGAGCGGGCCGCCTGGGCGTGGTCCTGGGCGTCGAGTTGGATCGCCGAGGCGCTCTGGCTCGCTGGGCAGGCTGCCGGCTGGATCACGGTCGTGGTGGTGACGCTCGCCGCCGCCGGCGTGGCGGTCTGGATCGCATTCTGACCGATACGACGAAGCGGCCCCGCCTCCTGCTGGAGTGCGGGGCCGCAGTGCGTCCGGGTGGTCAGTCGGCGGCGACCTCGGTGGCTGCGAGCTGGTCGATGAGGGCGGCCCGGAAGACGTAGGAGTTGCCGACCCGGGCGCAGGCGACCTCGCCCCGGGTGACGCGGTTGAGCAGGGACTGCTTGCTGGCGTAGCCGAGCCGGGTGGTGGCCTGCTGGAGGGAGTACAGGTCGGGGATCTCGGGGTCGCGTACGGGGTCAGCCATGCCATCAGAGTACACGCGGACTGGACGGACGTCCACAGGAAAGCGCATTCCTGATCACGCCGGAAATTTGTTCTCGGAATTCGCCTCTCGCACTGGACGAACGTCCATTGAGGGTGCTAGACTAATGACACAAGGGAGAACGAGAGAGGGAGACGGAAATGAGCCGGACCGCCGAGAACATCGCCACCGAGATCCGCACCGCCTACGACACCTACACCACCCAGCACGGCGAGGGCACCTGGATGTCCATCGTCACCCTCGCCGAGCGGGTCGACCTCACCCCCGAGCAGATCGCCGCCGGCGTGAAGCACCTCAACCGCACCGACCGGGCGTTCGCCACCGCCGGCAAGCCCGACCAGTGGTCGCTCACCGACATGGACCGGACCTACGCGGTCACGATCGGCGGCCAGGCCAACCACGTCATCACCTGGGGGTGACCCCACCCGGGGGCCGGGCGACCGGCCCCCGGGAAGCGCGATCGGAAAGCGCTTTCCTTCCTCTCCCTGTGCACACAGGAGCGCCCCCACTCGGTTCGGCCGAGTGGGGGCGCTTCGCCGTCGGGAACCCGACGCCGGCCTTGCCCCGTTGCCCCCGATCGGTACGGTGCCGGGAATGACCCGCCTCCCCCACCTCCTCCTCCCCGCACTGCTGCTCACCGCCGCCCTCACCGGCTGCTCCGGCGACAGCAAGCCGACGCCCGCGGCCGCCACCGCCAAGGCCACCACCGCGCCGGCCGCCCGCAGCATCGCCGGAACCCTGATGCTCGCCGACGCCGACGGGTTCACCTGGGACGCCACCACCGGATGCCAAGGGTCCGGCGGATACGACGACGTCACCCCCGGCGCTCAGGTCACCATCACCGACGCGGCTGGCGCGACCGTCGGGCTCGGGAAGCTGGGCAACGGCATCTTGGAGACGGCTGCGGGAGCCGCGACCGCCGACGGCTGCAAGTTCACCTTCACCGTGAAGGACGTGCCGACCGGGAAGGACTTCTACGGCGTGGAGGTGTCCCATCGGGGCAAGGTGCAGTATCCCGAGCAGCAGGTGTTCGGTGCGCTGGCGCTGACCATCGGCTGACCCCGGACAGCACGACGCGCCCCCCGCCACGAAGGCAGGGGGCGCTTCGCTTGTCGCTATGTATGCGACATCAGGACAGCGGCATCGGGTCCGACGTCGGGGTGACCTGCGGGCGGATGCCGAACAGGGCGAACCCGGCCAGCACCGCCGCGCTGAGAGCGCCGGTCACGCCGTCGGGGACGTTCATCCCGTACTCGGCGACCAGCGCCACCCCCGCCGCGATGACCGCGGTGAACAGGGCCGGCGCGACCGGGCGGGTGGTGGCCGCGATGATGCACGCCGCGGCGAACGCGGTGATGGCGGCGGCGGCTCCGGCGTCGATGCCGGGCACGTTGAGGCTGGCCAGCACGGTGAGCAGTGCACCGACACCGCCGATGACGAGGGCCGGCTCACGTCCGAAGATCTTCACGTCAGCCCTCCGGCTCGAAGGTGAGGGTGAACGCCTGGCCGACCTCGAACCGGTCGGCCACCTCACCCTTGAGGCCCATCGTCAGCGACAGGCCCGGGGTCCAGCGCGCCCACTCCTTGTTGCGTCCGTCGTTGTAGTCGGGGGCGAAGGAAACGTTGACCTGTCGGTCATCGCCCTCCCCGGCCTCCTGCTTGCTTTGGCACACGATCTTCGCGGTGATCACGATGTTCCTCCTGGGTACGGTGTGGGCATGGCTGGGTTTCCGCAGCTCCGCGAGGCGGGCTGGTTGTACGGCGACGACCCGTACCTGCCGCTCGCCCTGGTCAGGCTGTTCGAGCACGTGGACGGCACGGGGCGGTGGGAGGTGCGGTTGAACGCGCCCGCCGAGGCGGAGACGCAGCTGGCGATGTTCGAGGGCGAGGCCGGGGCGCGGGCCGAGGTGGCTCGGGTGTACGCCGACGGCAAGCAGTACGGCCAGTGGCGGGTACGGCAGCCCGACGCGCTTTAACCGCAGCGCTGAGACGGCGGCGCCGGCAGCGGGTTCGCCCGCCGGGCGGCGTCGGCCTGGTCCCGGCTCTCGTTGTACTGCCGCAGCGCGTCGATGCCCAAGCGGGGCTGCTCGGCGATCGACCGGAACAGGACGTCCTGCGCCCGCCGGTCCTGCTCCGCCGCCGCATACCGCGCGGCCTGGCTGCGGTTGTTGGCCTCGTTGTAGTCGGCGAGGCACTGAGTGAGCTGGCGTTGCTGCACACCGATGTACACCGACAGCGTCAACGCCACCACGGCGACGACCTTGACGGCCATGTCGGCGGCCGAGCTGTTCAAGGCACGCACCACGGGGGTCACCGATCACCACCGCCGATCCGGTTGAGCAGGGGACGCAGCGCCAGGCCAAGGCCCGCCGCGACCCCAAGGGACACGATGACTTGCAGGCCGTAGCTCACGAAGCTCTCTCCTCTACAGGGGTGCCAGGGTCAGCGCCGGACCGGCCGGGCAGCTTGGGCGGGGCCAGGGCGAGCACCAGGAAAGCGGGAACGCCGAGCAGCGCCGCGTCAGGCAGCTTGCCCTGGGCGAGGTAGGCGATGACCACACCCACCCACGTGCCCAGCCCCACCAGCATCACCAGGTTGCGGAGCCACGTCGACATGCTGCTCCCCGTCGGTCGTCGTGATGGATCAGCCCTGGAGTCGCTTGGCGAGCGCGTCGGCGACCTGCTCAGTGAGGGCCTCGGGGATCGCGGCGGCGATGCGCTCCGGGGTCAGCCCGGCCAGCACGTCCCGCACGATCGCGGCCTCGTCGGTGAAGTCGCGCCCGGCCAGCGCGGTCAGGGCCGTCTGCACGGCGGTGAGCTGCTTCCCCAGCGCCGCCAGTGACGGGAACGCCTGCTTGTGGGCGGCGCCCAGCACGGCGTCCGTGCCGTCGGTGATGCGCGTGTACGCCTGCCCGATCGGGTTGCGGCCGTCCATCACCGTGAGGTTCTTGTGCACGGTGGCCAGCCAGTTGTGCTCTTCCGGGGTCATGTCGTCCTCCTGCGCCAGGGCCTCGATCTCGCGCCACGGCGAGCCGTCGTTGTCGTACGCCGGGTCGCCCGAGAAGTGGGCGTGGTGGTCGTGCGGGTTGGAGCCGCTGTAGGGCTGCTGCGCCCAGCCCGACGAGGCCGACCAGATCCGCCGGTTGTAGATGACGTAGATCAGGCGGCGGCGCAGCGCCGGGGTGCGCACCACCTTCTGGACGACGGCTTCCATGTCGTCGCCGGGGATGTGGTCGATGCGCAGGTCACGGTCGATGTCACCGGCGCGGACCTCGGGGGTGGTGTCGGAGTCAGAGCGTTCGGCCCTCACGCCGGCGGTGTCGTCGGGGTTGTGGCCGGACACGCCGGTGGAGTGCGCCAGGTCACCGATGGTGCCGTCGCTGGTCTTGTCCCGCGCGGGTGCGAGCTTGTTGACCGAGGCGAACAGGGCCTTGATGTTCGGTGCGACCACCCACGCCATCAGTTCACCGCCATCTGCTGGCAGGGGATCCAGTTCGGCACCTGGCCGCCCGGCCGCCGCCCGGTCAGCCCGCACGGCAGCGGCGCCTGCGGCGGGGTGACCAGCGACGCGGCGATCGTGTTGAAGATCAGCCGACCCATGACGTCGTAGCCGCCCGGCGTCGGATGCACGCCACACTCGTCGAGGTAGCCCTCGGGGATGGACTGCAGGTCGATCCAGCCGGGCACCCGCCGGCCGAACTCGTCGACCACCCGGACGGCCCGGTAGATCGCGTCGTTGACCTTCGCCTCGGACGCCGGCAGCCACGCCGGACCGGGCAGTCCGCCGCCCGCCGCACACGCCGGGGTGGGCCGGCCCGCGCTGTACTGCACCCACGTCGGCCACACGATGACGTCGGGGTCCAGGTCGAGGGCCGTGTCGAGCAGCCCCCGGTAGGTGGCCTCGAACGTGGCGACCTGCTCGGCCGACGCCGCGCTCAGGTTGTTGTTCGTGCCGCACGCCAGCACGATCACGTCCGGACGGTGGGTGGTGACCAGGCTGGCCATCCTCGACGACCAATACCCGCACGTCGTCCCACCCAGCGCGCCGACGGCGAAGGTGTGCGGGATGCACGCGGCATCGAGCAGCCGGCCCAGCTCCGCCCGGTACGACGGGCTGACCGAACCCTGCATCGTCGCGCCCTCGGTGATGCTGTCGCCGACCGTGAGGATCGTCTTCGCCGCCGGTGCCGGGCTGGGGCATGTTGCCGCTGCCGCTCCGGTGGCCGGCTCCGGGCGGACGGCCAGGACAGCGACCGCGACGACAGCGACCGCGAGCCATGCTGCGATACGGCGCGTCACGGCAGCACCACCACCGAGATCTGCGTGTGGATGTTCAGCGCCTTGATCGCGGACGTGCCGACGCCCCGCAGCTTGAACGTGTGGTTGCCCGACGTGGCCAGGGTCGTGGTGAACGAGTTGCCCACCGTGACGCGGGCGCCGACGCCGGCCCCGCCCGGGTTCCATACCGCGTTCTGCGGCTGGTCCACGCCGTCGATGCTGACCAGCGTGTACGCGGTCACCGACCCCGTGGTCTGCACCTGGAAGTCCGTCGACCAGACGATCAGCGCAGGTGCGCCAGCGCGCGGCACGTTCAGGGTGACCGACGCGCCGACGAGGTCGGCCATCGACGCCGTCATCGTGTACGCCGTGGTGAGCTGCCCGCTGCCCATCAGCGGCGTCTTCGCCACGAACAAGTCGTTGACGTTCTGCGCGAGGGTCTGGATGTGCTCCCAGATCCGGGTGTGCGCAGTGGACGCCGGGTAGGTCAAGCCGAGCGAGGTCGTGGGCATCAGCCTCTCCTCCACGTGATGGTCAAGGTGAATGCCGGCGACCACGAACCGCGGCCCGCGAACCGGACGTACGGGGAGCCCCCGGAGGTGAAGAACGCCAGCCCGCCTGCGGTGCCGTCGACCATCGCCTGCGCCCACGAGGTGGGCACGTCGTAGGCGTTAGTCGTGGCGCCGACCGCGAGGGTCGGTCCGGCGCCGGAACTGGTGAGGGTGGGCGCCCCGCCGGGGCGGGTGGCCTGCGTCATCAGCCGCATCGTCGTGGACTGCGCCGAGTACGCCCCGGCGGACAACCGCTTGACGCGGATCTTCGCGTCAGTGACGGTCGCCCCGGCCAACGACCGGGGCTTGCTGCCGTAGAACACGGCGCCGGTGTGATTGCCCCACCCGCCGTACTGGCCCTGGTAGACGTCGGTGTTGTCGGTGCGCCACCCGTACGACGGCCGGTACGAACGGGTCTCCACCGGCGACACGACGAGCGTGCCGGTGACCACCGCCGGTTTCGGGTCCGGCGGGCGCACGTTGTCGTCCGGCGGGGTGGGCGCCGCGCTGTACAGGCGGACCAGCGCGAACCACTGCGCACCGACGCGCTCGACGAGCAGCACGTCACCGGCCGCGACGGTGAGGTCCCGGGCCACCTGAACGGTGGTCTCCACCCCGTTCACCACGGCCGTCACCGTGCTGCCCGACTTCGCCGCGGTCGCCGTGGCCAGGATGCCGCTCACGTCAGGCTCCTGACCTTGAGCTGCTGCCGGCCGTCGCCGGCCGTGTACGGCAGCGTCAACGCCTCCACCGAACACAGCAGGCCGGTGTACTCGTCGGTGGTGACAGAGATGGTGTCGCCCGCCTGCATGCCCGGGTGGGGCACCATGTCCACGCTGAACTCCTTGGACGTGCTGCGCTTCTTGCGGGCGAGGACGGTCTGCGCGGCCTTCGTCGCCTGCGCCACCGTCGTCACCAGCGGGCTGCTGTAGAAGTAGGGCACGGGCAGCGGGTTGAACGGGCCGCCGACCGCCGCCGGGCCGGTGAAGTCGTAGGCCACGCCCTGGACCTGACTGCCATCGGCGGCCGTCCCCCGGGCCACGACCACATTCCAGGCGTCCTTGCGGCTACTCGACCCGGTCGCCTCGATGATCGTGCCGCCGGCCAGGCTCGTCAGCGACAGCGCCGGCACCGTCGACGGGGTCGCGTCGGCGACGTACAGGTAGCCGTCCTCGGTCACCCACGCCTCGGCGCCCCACGCGTCGAGCAGCTCCAGCACCGCGTCGAGGCGGTCCTCGTCGTAGTTGACGCCGGTCGGCACCGCCCGGTCTGTGAGGCCAGGGTCCACCACGACGGTCAGTGCGGGCTCGACCAGTCCGCGCAGCGTCGACAGCAGCGTTCCCGTCGGCTGGTACGGGCTGACCAGGCGGGCCTCGTCGACGAGCGACATCAGGCCCACCGCGGTCACGGACACGTCGTCGCCGTCGGCCTCGGACTCCTCGATGACGAACCAGCCGCGTTGCAGCCACTCCGTGTCGCCGTTGCCCACACCGATCCCGAGCTGCACGCGCAGCCGCTGCCCGCGGGCGGCCAGGGGGTGGTCGTCGGTGGTGGGCGACCACGACATGCCGCGGTCACGCCGCGGCACGGTGAGAGTGACCCGCTCCGCCACCCGCAGCGACCGGTCAGACTCCTCCCGGGCCGAGTCGACGGGGATGTCGTCGGCGAGCAGTTGCCCGCCGAGCCACGACTCCACCCGCAGGCTGTACGTGTACGAGCGGGTCAGCACGGACGCCGCGGCGCTGCTGATCGGGATCATGTCCAGTCCGCCTGGGCGATGTCGAGCAACGTCGGGTAGGCGTTGGACAGCGCGGTCAGCGACTCGTACGCCAACCCCAACGTCGCCTCATCGACGTACAGCAGGTGCGTGTTCGGCGGTGTGCTTGTCTCCCGCGCCACCAGCGTTGCCCGCCCTGCCGTTGCCGGTGCTACGGGGGTGGCGGTGACCTGCGTCCACGTGTTCGCGGCCAGCGCCACCGGCGTGAACGAGTTGGAGATGAACACGCCAGCGGCGGTGTACCAGGCGATCCCCACATCGACGGTGCGCGCGACCGCGCACCGCACCCACGGGGTGGCTTGGTACACCTTGTTCGGGGCCACGGTGACCTGCGTCGACTCGGCCCGCGGGGTGGGCCCCGACCCAGATGGGGTGAGCAGCAGTGACGCCGCGCCTTGGTGGGACTGGGCGGTCGATCGGCTGATCGCGCCGTCCGCGCCGGACCACCCCGACACGTCCGTCTCGAAGTAGCTGTTCGGGATCAGGTTCGGGCCGGCCACGTCGTACACGGCGGCGATCTCGGCGAGGGTCGAGCCGCGGGCCTCCAGCAGCGGCGCCCACCCTTCGACCTCGGCGACGTCGAGGGAGATGACCCGGCGGGGGTCGGAGCCGTCCTGCGACCAGCGGCGCTCGGTCACCCCGAGCACCGACAGGTACGAGTCAACGCCGTCGTAGCCGCCGGGCTGGCGCACCTGCACGACACCCTCAGTCGCAGTCGCGAGCAGCCCGCGCAGGTTGTCCACGCCGCTGGTCACGTCGGTGAACAGCTCGATGGTGCCCTCGAACATGCCCAGGTCGCCGGACACGACGACGTTGCGGCCACCGACCTTGAACACCGTCGACTGCCGCTGATACGCCTTCTCATCCCACGCGAGGATGACCACCTCAGCGGAGTCGCCGGAGATGGCGTCGGTGACGGCGACCTTCCCGCCGGGCAGGGCGTACGTGGCCGGGCTGGTGGCGTACTCGTCGTCGTCGTTGACGACCGCCAGGTACGACACCGGCTGCCCGAACGGCAGCTCGGCATCGGTGCGCAGGAACGACGTGTCGGTGACGGCGTCGACCTCACCCGCCCGGACCAGCATCCGGATGCCGCCGACCACCCGGTACACGGCGATGCCGTCGCCGACGGTCAGGCCGGTCACCGACACGAGGACGCGGGGTGGCCAGGAGTCCTGCGCGGCGGCAGTGATGAGGACAGCCATCAGCGCCGCCCCACCTTCTGCCGCCAGGCGGTCCGCTTCTCGGAGGCGCTGACAGCGCGGGCGGTGTACGCGTAGAACGGGGTGCCATCGAGCGAGACGTTGACGGTGCTGTCCACGCGAACGGGAGTGGGTCCGCCGGTGCGGGACGTGCCACCGCCGGCCGCCGGCCCCCATGACTCGATCGCCGCGTTCTTCAACTGGGTGCCGACGCCGGGGATGTAGTGGTCGCCGGACGTCTTCACCTGGACGGTGACGGTCTTGCCCCGTAGGCCGTTGATCTTCTTCTGGAAGGTGTCGAGCCTGGTCGTCGCGGCAGCGGTGTTGACGTTGATGTCGGTCTTGACGTTGCGGGGGATGCGCAGCAGTTGCGCGGCGAGCTTCTCCGCCTCGGCCTTCGAATAGCCGGCCTTCTGCGCCATCGACACCATCGCGGCACGGTTGCGCTGGTAGGCGTTGCTGGCCGCGTTCGCCGACTGGCCCGACTTCTCACCGGCGACCGCCTCGGCGTTGAACGCGCGGGCGGCGGCGTTGAGGGCCGACTCGTTCTCCCGCGCCTTCGCTGAGTTGAACCCCTTGGCCCGGCCGTTTTCCTTGATGGTCTCCGTGGACTGCTTCACGGCGTCGCGGGCGGCGATCTGCGCCTCCCGCAGGCTCAGCGCACCCTCGGTCATCGCCTCGGCGGCCTCACGGGCCCGGGTGATGCCGTCAGCAGCCATGTTCGAGTCCGTGGCGAGGGCCCGGAAACCGCCGGCCAGGTCGAGGCTTTCACCCTTGGCCCGGTCCTGGCTGTCCGACATCGAGTCGAGCAGCCGCTTCCCGCCGGGGATTTTGTTGACGAAGAACTCGAACGCCTCCACCAGGGCGTTGAGGACCAGCCCGACCGACCGGATACTCCCCTCCACCAGCCAGAACACGCCCTTGAGCGCGAGGGCCATCGAATTGCCGTTGTCGGCCAGACCGGCGAAAACCTCGCCGGTGGCCTTACCGATCCCCTCGATGCCCTTGCCGATGACGGCGATGATCGGCCCGGCCTTACTGACCGCGCGGGTGATGCCGTCGAGGGCCGACTGGGCACCGCCAGCGAGCGACCGGGTCAGGGGTGCGACCCACGTCGAGCTGACGTCGAAGATCTGCTTCAGGTCGGGCAGCATCCCCCGGAACGCTGTCCGGGCGATCTTCACCGCGTTCAAGGTGGCCGGGATGAACCGCTTCGCCGCGTCCTGGAGGCTGGTGCCAGCCTCTTCCTTGAGGGCGGTGAACGCGGCGGACACCCGGGCGTCCTTCGACGCGATCAGGATCCCGCCGACCATCCCGCCCAGGCCAGCGCCGCCGACGAGCGCGCCAGCGATGGCCGGGGCAGCCGCTACCGCCGCAGCACCCAGCACCGCAACAAGGGCCACCTTGAGGTATGGGCCTGCGACGTCGACCGCCTTGGACAAGCCGCTGCCGATCGCACCACCCAGCTCAGCGAGCTTGCTGATACCCGCGCCGACGCCGCGTACGAACTTCTTCCCGGCGGCAGCGCCTGAGCCCGCCCAGGCGGCGGCCTTCCCGCCGATCTTCGACAGGCCCCGCCCCCACTGGTCGGCGACCTTCCCCAGCGCGCCGCGCTGCCGGTCAGCCTCCCGCGACACCTTGCGCAGGCCCTGCTCGGTGGACTTCACCCCCGGGCCGGTCTTGTCCCGGAGGTTGACATCGATTTCAACATCGCGGTCAGCCACGGCGGATCACCTCCAACGCGTCATCGACAGCCGCCAGGCAGGCATCGCGCCACTGGTCGACCTCTGCCGCCGGCCTCGTGAAGAACCCCGGGGCAACGGACTGGACATGCCATGCGCCCTTGCCGCGTCGGCCCCACGACGGGGCCCGCACCTTGCCCGCGTCAAGGCGCTTCAGGTCCGACTTGTCCTTGCTCGACTTGCGGGAGCCCTTGAGCTTCACGCCCGCCCCGCGTCCGGCCAAGGACACCCGGGCGGACACCTTCGTCTGCGCCGCCCACACGTTCAGGCCGCCCCGCTTGGGCAGGGTGTCGGTGGCGCGGCGGCGGATCGCCTTGCGGACGGCGGGGATGGGCTGGCGGATCTGCTTGCGCAGCGCCCTCGTGACCTCCTTGCTCCCCTCGAAGCGGCGCAGGTCGCGGATCAGCGCGTCGATCGACCCCACGGCTACCGCCTCTCCGCGCGGCGCCGGGCGGCGTCGGTCTCTTCCAGCAGGTCGACCAGGGTCGCCAGGTCCCGGGGATGCCAGGACTCCAGCCCGCCCGGGCCGGTCAGAGGCTGTCCGGTCCGCCAGGCGAGGACGACGAGGTCGAGGCGGGCGGATCCGTCAGGCCAGGGTCCAGGCCGTCAGCGGCGACCGCCGGCCCGTCGGCCCCCTCGTCTTCGTCGTCGCCCTGGGTGCTGTCGGCCTCCAGGCACGCCGCGTCGAACTCCGGCCACGCCAGCGTCACCTCACCGCGGCGGGACAGCGCCGACCAGGCCAGCCAGCGCATCGCCAACATCGGCGTCCGGTCCTCGACCTCCGTGAACGGGCAGCCGAAGTCCTGGACCTCCCACTTCGCGATGTCCCGCTGGTCGGCGACCACGCCGTACATGGTGCCGTCCTCCATCTCGACGTGCAGCTCGACCAGAAGACGGGCCATCAGGCGCTCACGCCGAACACCGGCTGCCCGACGACCGGCAGCTCCAACTCCTGCGTCAGCCAGGCGCCCTGCTCGCCGCCGAACTCCGGCATCAGCGCGATGCACGTGAACGTCGCCGTCGCCTGCCCGGTGCCCACCTGCGGCTGAAGGATGACCTCCAGCTCACCACCGTTCGCGGCGCGCAGCGCGTCGGCGAGGCCGTTCGCAGCGTTGATCTGCAACCCGGAGATCTCGAACGTCCAGGTGGCCGAGTCGACGTCGCTGACCGCGCCGTCCGGCACGAGGGTCCGCATCGTCTGCACCGGCTGGTCCGGCACCAGACGCGCCTTGTTGAGCTGGTTGGCGTACTCCACCTCGTCGATGGTGACCTTGGCGTTCTTGTAGACGCGGGCCCCGACAACTGCCGTCATGACTACTCACTCCTCATCGTGATCTGAAGGACGTACGGGTTCGCGTCGCCGTCGGGAATGGTGGTCGGCTCGATGCGGTCCACGAAGCCCACGTCTTCCAAAGCGTCGACCAGCGCCTCGTGATGGTCGTCAACCCACTGGGCCGACGCCGGGCCGTCCTGCGGCAGGAACACCAGCACCCGCCACGACACCTCGAACGCCCGGCCCGGGCCGCGTTCCATCGCCCCGAGCAGCGGCCACGCGTCACCGTGACGCAACCGCACCGGCCGGAACTCGTGCCCGGTCACATCGGGGGCAGTGGACAGGGCGGCGGCGATGGCCTGCCGGTCACCGGTGAGGCTCACGAGCAGCTCCTACTCGAAGGCGGGGGTGCGCGTCAGCGACACCTCGTCAAGCTCGGCGGTGACGACCAGCACCACCCGGTGCTGCGTCGCGTCGGGCACGGTGTGCGTCAGGTCCACGCCAGCCGACAGGCCGGCGACAGCGGCGAGCGCGAGAGCCCGATCACCCGCCGGGCCGCGATCCACGGCGAACAGGCCGCGCAGGCCAGCCCGGGTTTCCCGCAGGTCCACCGCCCAGCCGACCCGCTGCGACTGGTCATGGTCGACCAGTAGCGGCACCCGACCCTGCCAGCGCAAACAGCGCGGCGCGTACCGCCACCGGCGACCCCGGTTCACCGCGATTCGCCCGTACGGCACCACCAGGCCGGTAATCGTGCGGGCGTGGTGGTCGACGGTCAGGGCAGCCATCCGCCCTGCTCGTACGGCTTGAGCAGTTCCCGCACCCGGTTGGGCACGAAGAACCCCAGCCGCACCTCACCGGGCACGCCCTCGCCGGGTGCGTCGGTGTCGAACGGGGCGTAGTCCCCACCGAGCTGCGGGCGGAAGTTCACCATCACCAGCTCCTTGGCGGCCAGCTTCACCGCCGCCGGGATCGACGTGCGGCCCGCCTGGTAGACGACCGTGACCGAGGCCCGACCTGACGCCCACCAGCCGCCCGTGCGGTACAGCACCCCGGAGTCCAGCGCCGCCGTGTAGCCGGTGACGGCCGTGCCGCCCTCGGTCACGGACGTGACACTCAGGACCGGCGGCTGGCGCAGGATCAGCACCTCGGTGCCGCCGTCGTGGGTTTCGGTCACCGCCCGCGGGTCGACCGGGCCGACGATGCCTTCCACCACCTCGGTGACCGCGGCGACGTACACCGCCAGCTCCGCATCCTGGGACGTGTCGTCGTCGGGGATGTTGAGCTGCTGTTTCACCTCGGCGACGGAGACGATGTCGGCCACGGTCGCTCCCTCGGGTTACTTGTCGCTGGTCGAGCGGCGGGACTTGTCCGCCGGGGTGCGGGTCTTCGCCGCGGGCTTCTCGTCGGCGTCGGCGGGCTCGGGCTGCTCGGCCGGCTCGTCGAGCAGCTGCGCGTCGGGGTACGCCTTCGCGTCCTCGTCGTTGAGTTTCATCACGGTCTCGAAACCGTTCTGGGTGACCTTGTACTTCCGAACCTGGCTCACGCCGGGCTCCTTCCTGATCGGGATGTCCACAGGGGTGACGGCGGTGACCGGCCCGCAGGCCGCGTGCGCGGCGCCGCAGATCGGGCAGGTCACCGCCGTGGTCGGCAGCATCAGGGAGCGATGACGCCGGCGGTGCGCAGCGCCGTCAGTGCGGCGTTGAGCTTCGTCTGAAGCGCCGACACGTCCGCGCGTAGCGCGTCGTACTCCGCCTTCGTCGGGTTCGCCCCGGCCGCCACCACGCTGGTCAGCGCGGCAGCGTTCGTGACCGCGGCAGCCTGCTTGGCCGCCCGCGCGTTGCCCTTCGTTGGGTCGAGGTATGCCACGTCAGCCGCCTCAGACCAGCGCGATCTCGACGAACGCCGACGGCTGGATCACACCGAAGGCCGCCCGCATCTCGGCCAGGATCGCGACCATGTTGCGGATGAAGAAGTTGGCGTGCGAGTTCGACACCGTGATGCTGGCCTGCTCCCGGTCCCACAGGACCGCCTTACGCCAGTCACCCACGTACGCGGTACCCGCCGGCACGGCCTCCGACTCGACCACCGGCAGACCCCACAGGGTCGGCTGGCCGAGGCGCATCGGGCCGCCGAAGTAGTACCGGTTCTCGTTGTCGGTGAGCAGGTCGATGGACTCCCAGTCGGCCGGGTTCATCACGTACGCCGTCGGCGTCGACCGGCCCACCGTGCGCACCAGGGTCCGCGCCTTGCGGGTGGTGGTCAGCTTGTCGGTGACGAACGCCTGCGACTGCGTGCCGGACACGTTGCCGATGCCCATGAAGTTCTCGCCCGACCCGGAGCCGTTGACCATCTGGTCCTCCAGCTCCTCCTCCAGGCCGTAGCGCAGGAACGTGTCGATGAGGGTGCGCATCTGCCCGGCGTCGGACAACGCCCGCGTGGTCGCGGGCAGCCAGTGCGCGATCGTCTTCACCGTCTCCGTGACCTTCGCCAGCGCCATCGCCGACTCCGGCTTGACACCGTTGGCCGCGTTCATCGTCCCCGGGTCCGCCGTGGCGGTGGACTCGGCGACCGGCGAGGCGTTGTTGGTGGTCGAGGTGACCCGCACGTACTCGACGGTGTCGGAGGTGGTGGTGCCGTTGGTGACCAGGTTGCGGATGGTCAGGGGGCGCTGGAACAGGTCCAGGCCCACCTGGAGGCCCCGGTAGTCGTTCTGCACCAGCGCGCCACCAGAGGTGTCACTGGTGCCGGTGACGAGGGTCTTCGCGCCGAACGGCGCCGAGTTGACCACCGCCCGCTCCGGGATGCGACCGTTCGGGTACTGCTTGAGCAGCGCGCCGAGCTGGTGGCTCTTGGCGAACGCCTGCCCGAGCGTCTCGCCCTTGCGGGGCGTCCACAGGGCGGAGCCGTCGCCGCCGGTGTCGCCGCGGTCCTTGCCGCCGTCGGGCAGCAGGGCGAGGCCATCGCCCAGGTCGCCGATCTGCGCGGTGAGGTCCGCGTCGGCCTTCGACTGGTCGATGCGGGCCTTGATGCCGGCAGCGTCCTTGACGGCCGCCTGGATGCGCTCGCGCTCCTCGCCGGTCAGGTCGCGGCCCTCGGACTCCGCCTTCTCGGCGATCTCCCGGGCCGGGGTCAGGGTGTCGGTCAGCTCCTTGCGGAGCCGCTCCATCGTTGCGGTGGCCATCTTCGGTGTTCCTCCGGTGTCAGATGTCGAGGTCGTACGCGAGCGCGTCGACCTGGAGTGACAGCAGGACATCGGCGGAGCGCAGGACGGGCTCTGTCGGCGCCGCCGGGGCCAGCGGGGCTGGCGTGGGCGTTGCGTCGACGACGGCCGGGACTGGCGTGGCCTTCGTGCTGTCGGGCTGCCCGCACGTCGGGCAGGTGCCGGCCTTCGCCGCCACCAGGTCGGTGGCAGCGTTCATGCCGAGCAGGGTGGGGCCGACCTCGAACACGTCGAGGTCACGCAGCTCGTACACCTTCTCGCCGTCACGCTCACCGAGCGCGCCGTCGCGGATGTCGTAGCTGAAGCTGAACTGCTTCACCCGGCGGCCCTTGAGCAGCCGGTGAACCTTCGCTGCCCGGGGCTCGTCGAGGTCGAGCTGACCGCGCACCCACAGGCCGCCGTTGCCGCGCAGCTTCTCCGGCAGCCGGTCGTCGCCGGCCAGCAGTTCCTCGGCGTCGAGGACGACGCCGATGTGCGAGTCCGGGTCGCCGATCTGGTGCGACCAGATCACCGGGATGGGGTCGCCGGCGGCCTTCCACTCGGCGAGGGAGCGGGAGAACGCGCCGGGCAGGACGACGTCGCCGCCGTGGTCGACGTTGCCGAACACGGACACGATCGCCTCGAACTGGCCGGCGGCCAGGCCGTCCTGCTCGCCGGCCGCCTTGACGTGGGCGGGGAACGCCTTAGTCAGCATCGGGTTCCTCCCCGGAGGTGTCGGCGCCGGGCGGGCCGGCGGGTAGTGCGGGCTGCGGCTCGGGTTCGGGCTCGCCGATGGACACGTTCAGGGGCACGATCAGTTCGTCGCCGCCGTCAACGCGAGGCAGGTTCGACAGGCCGCGCGCCTCGTTGCGGGTCATGTACGGGCCGCCCACGGCCATCTGCAACTGCTGGGCCTGCTCGTCGAACGAGCCCTGCAACTTCTCGGCGATGTTGAACTCGACATACACGCGGCGGCTGTTCGGCAGGTCCGGGATCAGCTGCAACCCGATGTCCTGCTCGATCTCCGCGCACAGCGGGCCGAGGGTGTCCTGGTAGAGCTGCTTGTGCTGCTCGCGGATGTTGCTGAAGGTGGCGTGGTCGAGGATCCCGACCAGTGGCGGCGCGATGTGGTACTCGGCCGCGACCTCCTCGCGGGTCAGCTTGCGCGACTCCACGTACTGGGCTTCCTGCGGGTTGATGCCGGCCCGGACGAACTCCATGCCGTCCTCAAGGATCGGCGTGCCGCCCGCCTGCGGCCCATCGCCTGCGTACTGCGCCTGCCAACCCGCCCGGAACCGGTCCCGCGCCGGGCCCGACCACTCCGGGGCCTCCAGCGGACGCTTCAGGTAGCCCGACACGCGGGCCCCGTTGGACCACATCTGCTCCCGCCAACGGGCCGCCGCGAACTCCTCAGCGAGCACCTGCCGCAGCGCCTCGATCGGCGAGCAGCCCCGCCGCCCGTCGTCCGGGTTGTAGCCGCGGAAGTGCACCACCTGCTCCGGCGTCAGGTCGACGTGCCCAGTCGTGCCGTGCAGCCGGTAGCCAGTCGCGTCGGTCCAGTCCGGGCCGAGCACCTCCATCCGCCACGGCGGCACCCGGCGCAGCCCCACCGGGCCGCCGGACTCGCCGCGCAGCTTCACCCAGTACGCGTCGTCGTAGATCGCCTTGTCGGACACGAGGGCGTTGATGAGCCGGTAGGTCGTGGTGTGCGGGTTCGGCTGGGCCAGCAGCGCCGCGATCGGGTGATCGGTCAGCCGGCGCCGGTCGTTGTCGGAGATCCGTCGGTAGGCGTGCAGGCCGAGTTGCGCCAGGTTGCGGGCCAGGAACGACACCACCGTACGAACCGCCGGCTGGGTGCGGTAGATCGCCGCGTAGGTCACGTTGTAGTTGGCGGTCACCTGCGCCGTGTAGCCCGGCCACGACGAGATGGCCCGGTCGGCAGGGTCCAGGGCGCGCAGCCGGCCAGACGAGACGACGAACGCCATCAGCCCACCACCTGCATGAAGTCGATCCGGTGGCGCGGGATGAGCACGGCGCCGTCGATCCGGCTCGGCTCGCCTGGGCCCTGGTGCAGCTCGGCGTCGGTGAGCTTTACCTGCCACGGCCACGACAGCCGGCGGGTGCCGGTGATGGTGGTGCGGCCGTCGACCAGGTTCACGACGACGGACTTGCGACGAACAGTCAGCACAGCCCCGCCCCCTCCCTGGTCACACGACCATCAGCTCGTTGTCGTCCTCGTACGCCGACCGGCGTGGTGGTGGCACCTTCACCGTCAGCACCGCCCACGTCCCGAACGTCACCGCCAGCAGCGGCGCCACCGACGGGTTCGCGTAGTCCCACGCCGTGGCCCCGGACAGCGCCCGAGTGCCAGCAGCAGCCAGGGCCACGTTCAGCGGCGCCTCATCGAGATGGAACAGCCGGCCCTGATCGACCACGGCGTCGATGAACAGCCCGTACGCGATGGCCACGTCAGCGGCCCACGGCACGACCAGGTCACCCCGCTTGGGCCGGTCCCGGTCCTCGGCCGGGACGATGCCCAACTCGGCGAGGTCGGTGAACAGCGGTCCCGTCGGGCCCTTGTCCTGGGCGACGACGAACAGCGGGTTGTGCCGGCGCTTCAACTCGGCCAGCCGCCGCGGCGCCCAGTGCGTGCCCGGGCGGTGGTCGACGATCGACGCGAGCAGCGTGCCGTCCGGGCGGGCGCCGACGGCGGCAATGGTGGTGTGCGTGCGGGTCGCGTTGACCTGCACCACGAACACCACATCGGTCGGGCGTACCGCCCGCGCCGGGTCGGCCGTGTCCGGGTCGGCCACCGACGGGTCGAGCTGGCGGCGCCACACCTCGTCAGCGATGACGCCCGATCCGCCGGTCACCCGGCGCGGCCAGATGCCGAACCGCTCCCGGGCGAAGTCCTCGCGCGACATCGCCCGGAACTCGCGGCGGATGTGCTCCAAGCTGATGCGGATGCCCATGGCCGGGTTCGCCGCAGCGGCCAGTTCCGGGCTGGACAGGTCCAGTCCGTCCAGGCCCTCCAGGTCCCCGGCGTGGCCCCAGTCGCGGTAGCCGAGCGCCTCGTCAGGCTCCCACGGCGGGGCGTCCGGAGCGCGCGGCGCCGACGGGTCGCCGCGCTCCCGCAGCGAATACATGATCTCGCCGGAGACGCCGTCTAGTGGTGGCGACGACGTGTAGACGACCTGCGGGTTCGGCCGTGCCGACATGGTCGGCATCAGCGCCGCCTGGTGCACGCTGGTGTACGCGAACGCCTCGTCGATCAGGTTGACGTCACCGGAGAAGCCGCGACCGCTGCCCTTCGACCGGGCCACGAAGCGGATCCGGGCGCCGGTGTCGAGTCGCTCCAGCGACTCCTCACCGTTGGTGTTGATGACCTTGATGAGAATGCCATCAACGTCGTACAGGTTGTCGTTCAGCTTCGTGCCGAGCCGGCCGAGCAGCCACACCACCCGGCGGAACGCCTCCATGGCGGTCTTGTACTCGTGCGCCGACCACATGATCAGCCGCTCGCCCAGCAGCAACAGGCCCGTGAGCGCCCGCGCCTCCAGCACGCCGCCCTTGCCGTTCTGGCGAGGCACGAACTCGCAGAACTCGAAGCACGCCCACTTGCCATCGGCGCGCACCGCCAGCATCGCGGTGATCGAGTCCTCTTGCCACGGGTCGAGCGGCTGGCCCGCCCGGCACATCAACTCGATGGCCTCCGGGCCGTACGAGTCGACCGATGGCGGCTGCGTGTCAACCCGTGGCTTGGCCGCGGCGGGCAATCCGAGCGGTGAGGTCAGTGATGCCACCGCCGCCTCCCGTCGCTCTTGGCATGGCGGGCTGGACGCCCGGCCGGCCCGTGGCCCCGGCGCGCGACGTACGCAGCTCGGCCAGCAGCGCCTTGAGCGCGACCTGCTGCTGCCGGACCTCCGACAGCACGTTGTTGACGATCACGGTCACCTCGTCGCCGCCGTCGTTGACCCGAAACCGCATCCACGCGCCCTCGTCACCGCGCAGGATCCGATCAAGGGTGTCCAGCCGGTCTGTGGTGCGGCACGCCTCCTCCAGCAGCACCCGCTCGGCCGGCTTGAGCGCCGCGCCGTCGTCGGTGAACTGCTGCCAGAGACGCCGGCCCCGCTCGTCCAGCTCAGGCGTTACGGCGTTACGCGTAACCGGCGGCGTGACGGGCGCCGTAACGGCCGTGCCGCCCTGCTGCTGCTCAGCCCGCCGCCGCTCGCGGTAGCGGCGCTGCCGCTCGGCGTTCGAGAGGCCCACAAGCCGCCTCCAAGATCCGGTGCGGGGGGAGAAAAAAGGGAGCGGGCGGGGTCTCCCGCCTTGGCAGGGGTCGAAGCGATTCCGACCCCCCTACCCCTGACCTGCGCAAACGCGAGGCATTCACCATCGAAGAGCGGGCTTGAACATCGATGTCAGTGGCTTGGTGCCGCGCTCTTGGTTGCAGTGGCGTGCGCAGGTGGGGCAGGGGTTGCCGCTGCCGTGTGCTGGGCGCATCCGTCGAGGGTCGATGGGCTGCTGTGCATCCACTGCGACGGGCACGAGGTGGTCGGCGGTGTGCGCACCAGCATGACCGCACAGGTGGCAGGTGTGCCCGTAGAGGGCGAACATCTGGGCTCTGGCCCTGCGATAGGGGCGGCCGACACGGTGCCTGCTGCGGGTCACGGGCTGCGTCCTCCCGCGAGGGTGCTCAGATCCCGCCGAGCACGTAGTACTTGACCTCGGTGGCGGTGGCGTCGATGGCCACCTGCACGCGCCCGTTCGCGTCGCCCCACTCCATCGGCACCCGGCCGGCTTTGTTGGTGCCGGCGGCCAGGGCGATGGTGCGGTCGGCGACGGCGAGGTCGCCTGCGGTGTTGTTCGTGGTGAGGGTGACGGTGTGCGCACCCACGCCGGTGTTGCGCCAGAGGACGAGGGTTCCGGCGGGCACGGTGTCACCAGTCGCGGCGCCGGTCCGTTCGGTGACGGTGGCGCCCACGCTGCTGGCGACGTCGGTGGAGGCGTGGTCGGCCATGTCTGCTCCTCGGTGTTGGCTCCGTGGGTGGTTGCGGGCAGGCCAGCGCCGCACCGGCCTGCCCGCGTTCCCCGCCCGTCGACCGCGCAGGCCCACAAACTCCCTGCGCATCCCGTGGTGTGGTCCAGGGGAATGGCGAGGGCTTGTACCCCCGCCGGCCGCTGCGCGCCCCGTCCCGGACGCACAACAACCCGGGAGCGAGACCGCTCTACCGGGTTGTGGGCACACCTCGCCTAAGAGGTGAGTGATCAAATCATCGGGCTCCCTGACGTTGTGTGTCAAGCGCACCCCGTGCACACCGTGTCGTGTCGTGCAGTCCGTGCCGGTGTCGGCCCCGAGGCGACTGCCGCTTGGCCGCCTCAATGCTGGCCGCCTGGTCGAGGGGGTGGTAGACCGTCCGGCCGATCGGGTGGCGTTCCAGGCCGTCGCGCTGTGCCCAGTTGCGGACCATGGCGACGGTGACGTCTGGGCCGAGGCGGGCGGCGATCTCGGCGGCGGTGCCGTACTCCCGACCCTTGAGGCGGATCACGGTCGCCACTCGTCGCGGTAGCCGGGCCGGTCGGCGTACGGCAGGGCGAGAGCGCGGACTGCGTGCTTCATCAGCTCCCATGCGTCGGGCTTCAGCTCGCGGCTCGTGGAGACGTCGTACAGCTCGAGGATGCGCCGCTTGGCGTCCACCTCGGCCAGCATCCGGCGGGCGGTGGTCTTGCCGTTCTGCCGGGCGCCGGTGGCTGTTGGGAGCCAGTCGCGCTCATCTTCGGCGAGCTGGGCACGCAGCCAGACCAACAGGTCGTCCACGGTCCTCATCGTACCTTCCTAGGCTGATTCCCTGGGTGGAACACCATAACGGTAACTATGGTGCTCACGGATTAGGGCTAAACCGGACAGCGCCGGCCCGTGACGCGAGGTGGACTCACGCCACGGGCCGGGCTCAGTCAGTCCTGATACAGCTCGTCGGGCACTACCGGCCCACGGTCGACGGGCTCGTAGGTTGCCTCGAAGATGTCGGGCTTGCACGGGTACAGCTCGCCCTGGACGCCTCGGATCAGCCAGTCGTCCCGGCCGCCGAGCATCCGGCCTTCCAACGTGACGATCTCGATGCTGTCGCGCAGGACGAGGATCGTCCCCCCTTCGTACGCGTCACGAACCCAGTCCGGCAGGGCGGGCCAGTCCGACCGGGCGGCGCGGATCAGGTCGGCGATGACGACGGCCTGGATCTCGACGGGCTTCTTGCGGAACGTCGGCATGGTGGTCTCCTTCGGTCAGGCGGGTTGGGTCGGTGCGGCCCCCGCGACCGCACCGGGGTCACCGGGCTGGCACAGGTCCAGGTCGTAGTCCGGCGGGTAGGTGTCGGCGTCGGGCTCGACGGGTTGCAGCACGGCGGACCGAGGCCAGATGTGGGCGACGCCTTCGACGGCTCCGGGCATCCCGCAGGGGCAGCCAGCGCCGACGCAGAGGCGTCCGGTGGCGCAGACGACGGTCCAGGCGTCGAGGGGGCCGGCTTGCTGGACGTAGAGCTGGCGCTCACCGCAGTGGGGGCAGGGCACGCCGGCGAGGGGTGCGTGGTCGGGGCCGACGCCGACGGCTTCGCGGATCCAGCGGTCCTCGTCCTGGAGGTGCTTGACGACGACGGCGGCGGTCCCGGGTTGCATCGCGGCGATCGCCTCGATGATGCGGGTGAGGCCGTCGTCGAGGCCGTACGGGAGACGGAGCGTTTCGGCGATCCAGTCGAGCTTGCCGTCGAGCCGTTCGCCCATCTCGGCCCACCGGTTGCGCCGTTCGGGCCGGTCGGCGATCCCGATCATGCCGGGTGTGGGGTCGCTGTGTCCGCCGCTGGCGTGCGGGGAGCCGTAGACCGGGGAGTGCAGCAGCGATGGAACTTCCCTGGCCTCTGCGTTGATCTGGGCGGCTTCTTCGGCGGCGAGGTCGGTGAGGTGGCCGCGCGCCGCCTGGAGGGACCAGGCGGCGGCGGTGGCGTGCAGGTGGTGCGGCGTCACGGTGCTCCTCAGGCGGTGCGAGCTTCGGCGGCGGGCGGGGTCTGTGCGGCTAACTGCTCGACGAGGGCTTCGATCTCGGCGACGTCGGTGTGGTCGTAGTCGACGCCCTTGGCTTCGAGCAGTTCCTGGGCGGCGTCGCTGTTGACCTCCTCCCCGGCAAGGTCGGCGAACAACTCGGCCGCGTACTGCCGGTAGGGAATCGTCATCTCGGTGCCTCCTCAGGCGACGGCGTGGGCGGTGATCATGCGGCCGATGTACTCGCCGGCCTGGGGGACGACGGCGTTGCCGAGAGCTCGGAGCTGAGGTCGCACCACCCCGGTGGGAACCCCATCAACCACTCGACCCACCGCGGGTTCAGCAGGCCACGGGCAGCCTCGGTCGGTGGCGCCGTCCAGTCCCGCCGGCGGCTGAGGGTCCCGCGCGTCGCCATGAAGTGGAGATCCCCACGGCCGCCACGCTCGCCCATCGACGCCGCTGGTGTCGGCCAGAGCCCATGCCGCGCCATCGTTTCCAGTGACGGTCGGACCCTGCCGGTCCGCCCCGCGGCTCCACCCTGGTTCGTTCCGTAGCTGGACGCGCTCGGGGTGGGCAGCAATGACGAACAGTCGCCAGCGGAGGTGCGGAGCACCCACGGCGGCAGCGGGGACACGACCCCACCACGCATCGAACCCGTCTTCGGCAAGGTCGCTGAGGACGTCTCGGAGACCGGTACGGACGAGGTTGGGGACGTTCTCGATGAGGACCCACTCCGGTGCGACGGCCTGGACGACGGCGCGGAACCAGGGCCATCCCCACCGCTCGTCGGCGGTGCCGAGCTGCTTTCCGGCGATGGAGTGGCCTTGGCAGGGGAAGCCGCCGGCGACCAGGCGAACGGGAGGCCGAGCTGCTCCCAACCACCAACCAGCTGCGGTGCGGACGTCGTCATGCTTGGGCACCTCCGGCCAGTTCTTGGTGAGTACTTGTCGGCAAAACGGGTCGATCTCGACCTGGCCGACGCAGGTCATGCCGGCGCGGTCGAGGCCGAGGTCGAGCCCGCCGATGCCGCTGAACAGGGACAGGTAGTTCACGGCTTGCCCAGCTCGCCGACGGCGGCCACGGCAGCGACAGCGGCCACCCCGTCGAGGAACGCGATGGAGGTGCCGGCGAACTGTTCAAGCCGGGCGCGGATGGCGTGTTCCAGCCGGTCCCGCAACGCCTGCTCCGACTCGTGCGCCTGCGCGTCGAGGGCGCCCAGGACAGCCTCCGTGCACTGCTCCCGAACCGACAGCGGCACGAACGGCCCGATGTCCAACAGCGTGCGGCTGAGGGCGTTGAAGGCCAGGGCGTGACGGCGGCGAACGGCCGCCTCGTCGTCCTGCGCGCGAGGCGACACGGAACCGAGGGGGGCCTCCGCTTCGTCGTCGGGCTCGACGGGGGTCACTTCGGGTGCGGTGTCGTACCGGGCGAGTGCCCGTTCGATGCGCTCCTGGGCGTCGCGGACAACGGCGAGCACTTCCCCGGCCGCACCCAGCTCGGCGGCGTGGAGGTTGATGACGCCTTGTCGGAAGGTGGCGACCTGCTGCGTGGAGTCGAGGTCGTGGCGGAGGCGGCGGATTTCGGTGGTGCGGTTGGCGAGTTCGTCGAGGACGTCGCGCAGGGAGGTGAGTGCCTCGTCGCGTTCGGTGGTGATCTCCCGTATGGCCCGGTCGTGGCTGGCGTCGTCGGCGGCCTGGCCGTCGTCGTGGCGGTGCTGCTCGGGGGTGTGGCCGCAGCCGACGCGCTCGGCCATGGTCGGCACCCGGCGGGGTGTGGCGGACGTGTCGATGTACGCCTCGCCCTGGATGCCGACGGCGTTGATGAGTCGGGTGATCGCGGGTGCGGGTTCCATGTGCTCGGCGGGCTGGTCGGTCATGGCGGTCCTTCCTCAGGCGGGGATGTTGGCGGCGGGGAGGTGCACGGTGGTGATGCGGCGGTGGAGGCGGGGCTCGTCGACGTGCTGGCGGCAGGGCACGGTGTCGAGCGGGTCGACGTGGCGCGCGGGCTGGGCCCGGCGGCGGGCGGGCCGCTTCCGCTCGGTGGCGGCCTCGTCGACGGACTTGTTGTGGTGCGCCTGGACGCAGCCGGCGCAGCTCCGGAGGTTCCACCACCGGTCGTTGCCGAGGTCGCTGTTGGGCGGCAGGGAGGCGAGGACGTAGCGGTCGCCGGGCCGGATGACCCGGTGGCAGGCGCGGGACTCGTTCTCGCAGCGGTGGGTCTTGCGTGCGGTGCGGACGGTGCGGATCTCAGCCACGGCGGCTCTCCTCAAGGGTGTTGGCCAGCTCCAGGAGGACGTCGGCGTGGCAGGGCTGGCCGGGCGGGCACCAGCACGCCAGGTCCTTGCCGCGAAGGTCGCCGCGCTCGAGCGCCGCCTTGAGGTGGACGTGGGCGACGATCAGCTCGTGGTCCCAGAACAGCGGCGGGAGGGTGTCGAGCGTGATCCAGGTGCGGAACTGGGCGACCAGGTCGGCGGGCTCGTAGTAGCAGCGGATGGTGGGGCCGCAGAAGTCGACGCCGGCCCGGAACGGGTTGCCGTAGCGGGTGGGGCGGCCGACGTAGACGGTGTTGGCGGGCATGTGCCAGCCGGCGGTGCGGCGGCGTTGGATGCGTGTGGGCATGGCGTGCTCCTCAGGCGCTTCGGCGGGGCAGGTGGATGACGACGGCACCGGTGGCGGGGTCGGCGGTGGGGACGGCGCGGCAGAGCGGGCAGGCGGGCCGGCCGTCGGGGCGGTTGCCGGCGGCGAACGCTCGGCCGTGGACCGGGCAGCCGCGGGCGGGTGCCGGCTTCTCCCCCACATCGGGAATCGGCTCTTCCGGCTGGGTCGCGCGCGGACCTGTCAGGGCCGTACGAACCTCGTCGTCAGGGGGGGTAGGTCGTATACCTGGTTGGTCTTGGTTGGTATCGCGGTCCGGTGGACCCCCCACGGAGGTTCCATCGGACCCCCCACGGGCGGGTTTGGTGGGTCCATCGGACCCCCCACGGGTTTCGGCCGGATCGGCTTGTGGGGGTACCGGTGGACCCCCCACGGCGTTCTGCCCGACCGGTTCCATCAGGGGTCCGGTGGACCCCCCACGGCTTCCGCGCTGCTTCTCGTACTCGGCGACCGCGAGCACCTTCAGTTGCGCCGGGGTGAGCACGTCCACCCGGTCGAGGAGATCGGTGGGGAGGGTCAGCCGGTACTCGTCGCCGCGGTGCTGCCGGCGGGCGCGGGCGCGGACCTTCTCCGTGAGGCCGATCTCGACCATCTTCCGCTTGACGGCCTGGGCGACCTTCAGCCCAACCTCCGCTTCGACGGCGACGGTGGCGTCTCCGGGGTAGATGCTGGCCCCGTCGGGGTCGGCGTGGGTGGCCCACACGTGGGCGACGGCTTTGAATGCGGCGCCGGATACTCCGCCTCGGGTGCCGCGTCCGTTGCCCGTGATGAGGCCGGCGAGGCGGGCGCGGTTGATGATCTGCTCCCACTCGAATCGGCCTACGGGGCGTAGCTCGCGGTCGGTCACCGGTGCTCCTGATCTGGTGTGCGGGTTGGGGCGGTGGTGGCCGGCCGGGCCCCGTGGTGAGGCCCGGCCGGACCGGTCAGGCTGCGTTCGGGTCGGGTTGGCCGAGCAGGGCGCGGGCGAGGCGGAGCGCGTCCGTCCAGTCCTCGCGGGCGTCCAGCGGGTCCGGCTCGTTGAGCGGGTGGACCAGCCAGCGCTTCGACGGGATGTGGTCCGGATGCTCGACTTCCTCGGCGTGCTCGTCGTGCATCTCGTCGCCGATGTTCTGGAGCAGCACGGCCAGCGGCTTGGCGAGCTGCTCGGGCAGGCCGGTAGCGAAGGGCAGGCGGCCGTCGAGGCGGCCGGCGGCCTCCAGGACGATGTTCGCCTCGGGCGAGTGGCTGTAGGCGACCTCGCGGGGGGTGGTCTCGGTGCTCATGCGACTGGCCTCCCTCTCAGCGGCGGAACAGGTTGGCAGTGCGGAAGCCCATCGACTCCAGGGCCGACGTGCTGACCACCTCGTCGGTGGCGGCCTCCAGGAGGTCCAGGAGGGTGTTCAGGGCGTCGGTGTCCGGGACGCGGTCGGCGGGCGGCTCCCACTGGCTGGCCGGGTGGAGGTGGACCTTGTCGATCCAGCCGGCCTTCAGGACGCGAGGGGCGTCGTCGGAGGCCACGGGGCGGCCGGCGGCGAGCGCGGCGTTGATGTTGTCGGCGAACTCCTGCCACGCTTCGGCCGTGCCGTCGATGTACTCCTGTCGGCGGCGTGTGGCCTTCTCCTGTGCCTTGGTGTTGGCCTCGGTGGCGGCGAGGATGCGGCGGCCGATCTCGGCCTGGACGCGCTTGATGAGGTCGGTGCGGTGGAACTTCATGCGACTCGGGTCTCCTTGGGTGCGGCGTAGCGGGCGAGGATGCTCTGGACGGTTGAGGCGGGCGTGCCGGTGGTGGAGGCGATCTGCCGGACGGACCAGCGCAGCCCGGCCAGACGCAGCACGTCGCCCTCCAGCCGCGCCCGGCGGGCACCGGCGGTCTCCTCCATGTGCGCCAGCGGGACGGCCGGGGCGTCGCAGACGAGCCGCCGGTCGGCGACGGTCCACACCGGGTCGCCGGTGATGCGGGCGCCGTCGTTGGCGGCCATCAGGTCGAGGGCAGCGCACGCCTCGGCCTTCAGCGCGGACAGGGGCCGTTCGGCGACGCCGATCTCCCAGATCGCGCGGTACGTGTAGCCGGTCACTGGTCGTCTCCGATCCGCCGGAGGTGTGCGGCTTGGGCTTCGGTGGTGTCGGGCAGCTCGTGCACCCGGTTCGCCCGGGGCAGGCCGCACGGCGGCCGGCACGGGCGCTGGCCCTTGTGGTCCGGCGGGATGTCCCGGTCGGCCTCGTACAGGTGCGCGGCGGTCGTCTTCTTCATGACGCCCACTTCCGGTACACCTGGCGGGCGGTCTTCCGACCGGCGACCGTCGCCAGCGGCAGGTGACCGATGTGCCAAAACCCGTCGACCAGGTCGCAGCGGTACTCCCGCATGCCCTTGTTGTTGCGGTGGGTACGCAGGTGCCGCTTGGCGAGCTTGCGGGTGGAGAAGAGGCGCTTCTGGTGGGTGTCGCAGTAGCCGACGTATCCGGGTTCAGCCACGGTCCACCGTCCGGAGGGCGACGGTGAGGCGGTGGATCTCCTCACGCAGGGCTGGCACGTCCTCGACGAGCGCCGCGGTGAGGAACCGGACGGTCGCCTCGTCGCCGCGCTCGCGGGCGTCGAGCAGGTCGGTCCACCGGTCGGCGACCGCGTCCAGGTCGAGGGCCTGGGCGGGCGGCCCGGCCGGGGCCGGCGCGAGGCCGGCCCCGGGGAACAGCTCGATCACGGTGTCGGGCTCGTACTTCTTGCACCCGGCGGCGGGAATGCCGCCGCGACGGCCGGGCCCGACGACGGGGTGGAGGGTTTCCATCCGCCCGCACCGGCAGCGGCGCATCGGCCGGACCGCGCCACCGTTCGCGGCGCCCGGGTCGCGGCGGGTCACCGGGCGCCGCCGGGCTGCGCCGCCTCGGGCCAGTCGTCCTCGGCGAAGCCGGCGGCGGTGTCCGGGCCGGCCGGCTCGGCCGACGCGTCGTCGACGACCTCACCGTCGACGTAGTCCGTCTGGACGGTCGCGGCGCCCGCCGGGGCGTCCGGGGCGGTGGCGATCCGCTGCGCCTCGGCGGCGGCGCGGAGCTGCTCGCGGCGGAACTCGGCGGAGGTGGGCACCCACTTCTGCAACTGCCGGACGCTGGACTTGAGCCACATTGCGGCCTCGTGGTTGACCCACGGGCTGTACTTGCTGCTCGACCCCTGCGACGACTTCTTGATCCGGTCGATGTCGTCCTGGCCCAGCTCGACGACCCGGGACACCGCACCGTTGAGCATCCGGGCGTAGGCGTAGACGCCGATGAGCTTGCCCCGCTGCTTCTCGCTGCCGAAGTTCCCGCCGGCCTTCTTGTGCCAGGGGATCTCCTGCGGCCCGACCCACCGGGCCGGGTGCCGGTGGTCGAGCTGGCCGGGCGCGTACTCGTACTCGTCGTTCTCCCGGACCACCTCGGCGACCACGCTGGACACCGCGCCGGCCCGGTACATCAGCTCGATGTGGCCCTGGTAGCCGGTGATGCCCAGGATCTCCAGCCGCTCACCGACCGCACGGGGGGTGAGGTAGTACTGCTCGGTGCCGGGCTCGAGGCCCTGCCGGGCGGCGTCGAGGAGGGCGGCGAGGAACACGCCGGGGTTGTTGGCGGCGGCGATCTCCAGCTCGAAGCGGCCGTCGTCGCCCCGCTTGCCCTTCTTGAGGGCGCCCTGGGCGAGGCGAACCCAGGTGGCCGGCTTGACGTGGGACGGCAACACCTGGGCGAAGCTGTCGGAGTACTGCTTGATGAGGCCGGCGGGGCTGTTGTCCCGGGTGGCCACGGCCTGGCTGACGGTCTGCGTCACTTCTTGCTCCTGGCGGGTGTGAGTCGGTCGGTGGTGGAGGTGGCGAGGTACGCGGCGGCCACCTCCGGCTGTTCCGCCTTCAGGCGGGTCGAGTCGAGCCGCGTCGTGTCGTAGATCGAGCGGGTGGCGACCTTGACGCCGTCGTGCACGGCCACCCGGTTGGCGCCCATCTCGGCCCGGAGGCGGGCCTCGAAGCGGTCGCATAGCTTCTCGGCGGCCTTCTTGAGGGCGCGGGCCCGGCGGTACCCGGCGGCGGTCGTGTGGCTGATCTCCGCCTCGGCGTCGACGAGGTCCGGGTGGAGGCGCTTCACTGCGGCGAGGGTCGCCCGGTGGCCGTCGACGTCCGGCGGGTCGTCAGCCGCAAGACGGTCGAGGAACCGGCGGGCGGCGTCCCGCATCACGGTCAGGTCCCGCTCGTCACGGCGGATCCGGTACGCCCGGAACCCGCCGGGGCCGAGCATCGAGAGGTGTCCCTCGTCGGTGCCGAGGACGTCCATCTGCCAGAGCACCTGGCAGCGGTAGTAGACCGGGACGTCGTCGGTGCCCGGGTCGCCCCAGCCGTCCCAGGACGCGGTCCACTTGCACTCCAGCGGTGCCAGCACCTGCCCGGTGGTGCCGGAGGGCCGGCCGAGGCAGTCGGGGCACGAACCGATCCCGGTCTCGAGGTCACCATCCAGGCCGGTCCCGTCGCATCCCGGGCACACCCGGTAGACGAGCCGGTCGGGGGTGGCGAGCTGCCACGGCCGGCTCGGGTGGGCGTACAGGCCGGCGCGGGCACCGGTCAGGTTCTCGTTCGGGTCGTGGGTGTCGAGCCACCAGTCGGCTACGACGGGCTCGACGCGGCGGCCGGTGGCCATCTCCTCGTTGTCGGGGGTCTCCCACCCGTTGCGCTTCTGCCAGAACAGGGAGAACGGCGACTCCCACGGGGACAGGCCGAGCACGGCGGCGATCTCCGACGCGGACACGCCCTCGCGGCGCAGCTTGTGCCACTCCGGGTTGTCGGGGGTGGCGACCGCTGCGGGTAGCACCTCGATGGCGGTCACGCGGCACGTCGCTTGATGGCCCGGCGCTCACGCTCGGACAGTCCGCCCCACACGCCGAACGGCTCCATGCGCTGCATGGCGGCCTCTCTGCACTCGGTCTGGACCTCGCAGCGGGCGCAGATGCTCTTCGCCGGGCGGGTCGACTCGCCCTTGTCGGGGAAGAAGATCTCCGGGTCGACCTGGCGGCAGAGACCGCGGTCCTCCCACCGGCCGCCGGTGTCGACTGGGGCGACCTGGAGGGCTTCGTCGTTGCGGATGACCCGAAGGTGTGGGCTGCTCACTGCCCCTCCCCAGTGGTGTCGGCCGGGCGGGCGTGGGTGGCGAAGATGTCCGCGACGGCGGCGGCCGGGTCGGCGAGGGCGCCGCGCATCTCGGCCAGCACCTGGCCGCGGTCGACGGGTTGCGTCCACTGGTTGGTGAGCCGCACCTCGGCCGGGTTGAGCAGCCCGGTGGCCTCGTCGGAGCCGACGGGCAGGAACTGCTCGGTGCGGGTGGCGAGCTGCTGGGCGGCGGGGCTGATCCGATGGCCGGGTCCGACCGGGTTGGGGATCTGCTTGCGGCCGTTGTCGTCGACGGGGCCGCCCTTGTCCCAGCGGTGCCGGCCACCCGGGCGGGGCTGCTCGACGGTGTCGGTGCCGGACCAGGGCAGGCCGAGCGCAGCGGCGGTCTCAACGTCGATGCTCACCTCAGGTCCTCCCGGTCGAAGTCGGCGGCGCTGGCGTAGTCGAGCCAGGTGCGGAAGTCGCTGACCATCGCCTGCTGCTCGACGGTGAGGAACACCTCGGCGTCGGGGTTGAGGGCGGCCTGCGCGGTCAGTTCCTGGCAGGTGTCGGTGAGTCGGCGGCCCTGCATCCGGACCTCAAGGAGCGCGTCGATAAGGAGCAGCAGGGCCAGGAGGGCACAGCAGCCGAGGGAGGCGATGGCCCAGATGATCAGCGCGGTGCTCACGCGGCCCACCCGCTGACCTGCCCGGTGGCGCGGCCCGCGCGGTCCGTCCACATGTATTCGCGGTCCAGCTCGGCGCGCTCGTCGTCGGTCAGCGCGGCCAGGGCCTGGCCGAGGAGTCCGGACAGCCACAGGACGCGGGCGATGGGGTCCTCGCCGAGGCCGCAGTTGGCGGGGGTGACCTCGATGTGCTCGCCGGGGCCGAGCAGCGCCGGATCAGTAGCGACCGGGAAGCACGGGTCGTCGGCGAGGGCGAAGGGCTGCACATCGGGCATTGGACGGATCGGGGCTGCGGCGGGGAACACGGTGGTGCGGGGCAGGGGCGGGATCTGCGGCGGGTTCGGCCAGGGTGACGTCATCGGGTCGCCACCTGTCCCGTGTGGATGTTGGCGGAGTACGACTGACGCAAGGCGTGGTCCGCCATGGTGGCGGCCGGGATATGGAGGACACCGACCTCGATCGGGCCGAAGTACCGCTGCGCCCGGAAGTGCCCACGGCGGCCGGTCCTCTCCGGCTCCACGCCGAGCAGCTCGGCAGCCACACGAACCTGCTCGGCCTGGGTCTCGTCGTCGCCCTCGGCGTGCACGACGAGGTTCGGGTAGAGCGGGATCGGCATGGTCGTGTTGGCCTCGTAGAAGTCGGCCGCTGCGCGCAGGCCAGCGATGAACCGCTGGCGCGGGTCCGGCTCAACCCGAGTGACGACGAACCGGGGCGGCTCCGGCTCGATCCGGGTGATGGAGCCGTGTTCGATCACCCGGCCGTCGACCAGCACGTTGACCGTGCCGATGCCCATTTCGGTGTTCTCGATCGTCACGGCGAACCGGTGGCCGTCGCGGATGACGTCGGCGGCGAGGAACGCGGCGCGGAGCCGGTCGGTGATCTCGGCGGTGGTGGCGCTGGACGGGAACGTCAGCGGCTCGATGCCGGCATTCACGTCGAACGCGACGCGCACGGTGGCCGTCTGCTGGTCGGGTAGGGTCTGCGGTTGCATCTGGACTCCTTGCTGGTAGGTGGGTGTCCGGGTGGGAAGCCCTTCGTCGTGTCCGCGGCGGGGGGCTTCGTTCGTTCAGGCCCTGGCGGGCTGACGGCGTGCGCGCTGGCGGGTGACCCGCTCACGGGTCTGCTGGATGGCCTGCTCCCGATCGCTCGGCGGGGCAGCCTCAGTGCTGACGGTGTGGCTGGCGAGGAACGCGGCCAGCTGCTCGTCGGTGAGGTACCGCTCCTTGCCGATCCGCACGTGCGTGAACTTGCGGTTGCGGGCCCGGTCGGCCAGTCGGCGCGGCGGGATCCCGAGCTTGGCGGCGATCTCGCCGAGGGGGGTGAGGTTGGGCAGGGCGCTGAGGGGGGTGGTCATCGCGTCCTCTCTTCCGCGGTGACGGTGTGGGCGTCGATGTACGCCCGGTAGCTGCTGATGGGGATCCGGACGGGGCCGTTGCGGCCGTCGCCCTTGATCGCGTGGAGGGCGCCCGACGTGATGTAGCGGCCGACGCTCCAGCGGGAGACCCGCAGCCGCGCGGCGACCTCATCGACGGTCAGGAATTCCTCTTCCACGCGACGCCTCCAAGCTGCTTCATGTTGCTTCGTGATGTGCGATGCCTACGTTAACTTACGACGCATCACGAAGCAACATGAAGCAGCGAAAGCGCGAGAAGTTGTGCGATGGCTTAAGTTGCGTCGCCTTGCTATGTCCGATACGGCACGTCGTGCTACAACCTGCTACATGGCTGAGCGGGGACCGGCGTACGCCTTCTGGGCGCGTGTGAAAGCCGAACAGGCGACCAGGGGATGGACGGACTCCGAACTCTTCCGCCGATCAGGCGTCACCCGTAACACGATCAACGGGCTCAAGACGCGTGAGCGGGTCACGGCCTCGACCGTGAACGACTTGGCCGATGCCCTGGAGATCCCCCGCGACGAGGCGCACAAGCTGGCCGGCCTCGTACCGGCGGACGACGAGCCCGACGGGGAAGCAGCCAACGCCCGAGAGGCGATCCTGCGCGACCCGATCTACAACGACGAGCAGCGCGCCGCGATGTTGCAGCTACACGACCTGTTCGCCCGCGCCAACCGCCCCGACTAGGGTCGCGACCGTGAATGACGAACTGGTGACCTGGCTCCGCGCCCAGCTCGACAAGGACGAGCGGGTGGCCAAGCGCGCGGGCGTGCATCACCCGTCGTGGGCCTACGACCGTGAGACGTTCACCGTCTCCAGCGACGGCGGGTGGTCCATCGCAGCCCGCAAGGATGACGGCTCACCGATCAACGACGTCGACGGCGAGCACATCACCAACCACGATCCGGCCCGGGCGCTGGCCGAGGTGGACGCCAAGCGGCGCACCCTCGACCGCTGCGTGCACTACCTCCGCTACGAGGACTACGGCGGCCCGCTCGCCGAGGAGGTCCTCGCCCTGCTCGCCTTGCCGTACGCCGGCCGGCCCGGCTACCGCCGCGAATGGGCGCCCGACGCCTAACCCTCCGGCTGCGGCTCGCCCTGGTCGTCGTTGAGGAGGTCGTCGAGCGCGTCGACCGCAGCCTCCTCGGCCTCGGGCATCAGGTCGCCGTAGATCTCCGACGTCGTCGACAGCTGGGCGTGTCCGAGCCGCCGACTGATCGCCAGCGGCGTCATCCGCCGATCCGAGAACAGCCAGGCCGCGTGCGTGTGGCGTAGGTCGTGAGGGGTCGGCCGGCGCCGCAGCACCCCGGGGCAGTCGCACGTGGATGCCACGCCGGGCTCAGGGCCGAGATGGTCACGGCAGCGCGTCCAGCCGGCGGCCGCGAGGGCACCGCACGGCTTGCCACGATCGTTGGTGCCGCCGAAGTCCCGGCAGCGGGCCCGGACCGGCCCACCGTCGGGGCGAGGCTCACCGCGGTTGGGCGGCGGGTGCTCGGCGCAGCGGCCGGCAGCGTCGAGTGCCGGGTTCCAGCGACGCTGCAAGAAGTTGGAGTAGTGGATCGGCCCGCCGCCAGGTGCCGTGAGGAGGAAGGCGTCGTCGGGCCGGTCGGCTATGCAGGGCTTGAGGGTGGTCATCAGGCTGGAGCGCACGGGTGGATGGCGCCGGCGGCGACCCTTGGTCGTGCCCAAGTACCAGCCACCTCGTCCGTCGCGCTTCCAGGCACGCCAGATGCGGACGCGGTCTTTCTCGCCCGGCGTCGTGGCTGGGCGGATGTGCCCGACGCTCAGCGCGGTCGCCTCGGACCATCGGGCGCCGGTCGCCGCGAGCACCTCGACGAGCGGCCGGTCCTCGGGGTTGAAGGCGTGCAGCAGGATCTTGTACTCGACCGGGGTGAGCCGGACCTGGGTGGGTTCGCCGGTGTCGTCGTGTTCGATCTGGTCGCGCTTGTACTTGACGCCCTCGGCCGGGTTGTCGGTGATGACCTTGTCGCGGACGGCCGCTTCGAAGATCTGGTTGATCAGCGTGAAGTAGCGGGTGACCGTTGTGTTCTTCAGGCCGGGCTCGTCGTCCTCGTCGGGGTCGTGCAGCTGGTTGAGCAGCGTGCCGATGTTGGTGGCGGTGACCTTGTCCATCGGCTTCTTGCCGAACGCGGGGAAGATGCGGTTCTCCAGCTGGCTCTTGTAGCCCGCTCGCGTGCCGGGGGTGATACCGGTCTTGGCCGCGAGCCACTCCGGGGCGTACTCCTCGAAGGTCGGCACGATGGGGCCGGCGTCAGGGTCGATGACGCCCATGTCGACGTAGACCTGGTCCTCGGTGCGGTTGCCGCGGTAGCCCTCGACGATGGCCTTGGCCTCCAGGGCGACTTCTTCGGTGGGCCAGGTCGTACGCTGCTTCTTGCCTTGGTAGCGCCAGATCACGCGGTACGACGGGCCGTGCTTCTCGATCGACGCCACGCGGCGAACCTATGTCCCCATGGGGACAGCGGCAAGGTCCGAGACGGTAAATCCCCGTCACCTACCGTACGGATCGCACATGGGGAATCGGGACAGAATCGGACACCGACAGGTCATGATCACTAGCCGTGGCAGACTGAAAATCGGAAGGTCGGCGGTTCGACCCCGCCCCTGGCCACATAGCCTTTCGCCGGGCTACAGGAGCGCCGACCAGCGGAAACGCCGGTCGGCGTTCTGCATTACCTCGTGCAACGGCAGACGCCGGTTTGACCTAGAAGGACCGCTGTAGACCCTCGGTTGCCGTTGCTCGCTGCACGTTGGCTGCACGACCAAGCGGGTCGAGGGGATCGGAGGCACGTCGTGACCGAGTGGCAACGGTTGTCAGTTCGACGTGGCGCTTCGGCCGATGACGGCCCTTACGAGGGCGTACCTGATCACCTTTTGGCCTCCCTGGACCATTGGGTGAAGATCACCCTGATGACTGTGCAGGGGGTAGGCGTACACCAACGAAGGGTGATCGACACCAACATGATCCGGCGGGTCGCTCTGGCCGTGCGACTTCCCCTCCGCACCGAGATCCAGCCCCTGGACCTCAGGAACACTTTCCTCCAGAGCTGCCGGTCCGCCGGCGACCGGTACTTGGACGTTCTGGACGCAATCCTTCACCTGGCACGAGCAGACTCCGCCGCACTCGCCAAGATTTTGAGTGAAGGCGGCTCCGTCTGGAGAGTGCGGGAGGACGGCAAGGCCCTCGAACGGCGCGTGGACCCAGTGTCGACTGACGCGTTCGGGCAGGCGACGGCAGTGGAGGACCTCGCGAGTGCAGAGCTTCGCCAAGCCTGGTCCCGTGCCTTCGGACGGGACTCGGACGCGTCTGACGCTTGGGACCATGCGATCAAGGCGGTAGAGGCCATCCTCGCGCCGCTCATCGTGCCAGCGCAGGACAAACCTCAAGTAGGGCACGTGCTAGGCCAACTCCGCAGCCAGGGTGAGCGGTGGCGACTCGTAGTCCCCGGTCCGGGCGAAGATCACTCCGTTGGCCCGTTGATCACGATGCTGCAGACCATCTGGCCGAACCCCGACCGTCACGCGGCCGGCAATCCCCGTACACCGTCAATGGCCGAGGCGCAGGCAGTGTTGCACCTAGCTGTGACAATCGTCCAGTGGGCACGATCCGGAGCAATCGCCCGCGCCTGACGTATTGAGACGATGCATATGCAGGGCGCGTGACTGCCTAGGGCAGAGCTACTATGGTCGGATCGACTAGGCCGCCGCACCTAATTGACGAGGCCGTCGAAAGATCCTCAGGTCAGGAGGAGAGCGTGCCACTCGATTTCGATTCATCTCGCGCCCCCATGACTTCCAGAGATTACCTCTCCCTCGCCATGGCCGTAAAGGATGCGCGAGATAGCGATGAATCGGATTGGATCGAATGGAAATCCACCCTCGATCTAGCATCAGTTGATGGCAAGGTAGCGGTCGCTCGGGGCATCATAGGCATGGCCAACCGATCCCCTTCGGTGGCCTCAAGCCACTGCGAGGGCAGGTCCTTCTTTGTGGTGGGCATCCATCCGGGAGCGGTGCCAGGAATCGATGAAATCGATCCGGCCGTATTGGAGGATCGGCTTCGACCGTATCTCGGAGATGACGGCCCACGCTTCGCCGCTCATTGGGTTTCTGTTGAGGGTCGGACCGCTCTGGTCATAGAGGTCGCCGCGCCTCGCGACGGCGATCCTGTGCACCACATTCGGAAAGAGGGGCCGGGTGTCCGGGACGGGGACATCTTCGTCCGCCGTGGAGCCAAGACGACTCGCGCATCATCAGTGGAGCTTCAACGGCTATTTCAGCGCGCTCGGAGTACGTCTGGACTTCGTGGAATAAGCCTGACTATGACTGGGCCACCCGAGGTCTCTACTGTAGATTTCTCCGACGAGATGCTGGACCGTTGGATCTCGACCACGAGACGTAGCCTGCTCGCGAGCCTCCCCGGTCCGCCTGAGAGTGGAATAGAATTCAACCCCGGGCTTGAGATATCGCGGCAAATACAAAGCACGCTTGTCAGAATTTCGCGCCTCTTTCCTCAAACCGAAGAGGACCGCACTCCGGAAGAATACCGGAGTGAAGTTACAAAATATTTGGAGAAGTGTAGGGTTGCGCTTCCACATGTTCTGCGTCGAACTGCGTACTCGAAATTGCCTCCAGTTCAACTAGCGCTCACGAACGATACGGAAGAAAATTATTCCGCAGTTCAGGTGGTCGTATACCTACCTGGCACAGTGAGTGCCGAGCGCCCGTTAATGCTTGCGGCGAACGAGGCACGGCTACCCAAGCCTCCTCGCCCCTACGGCCCTTACATGGATTCGCCACTCGGCAGGCAAGTTGACATATACAGGCACTCTGCGTTTCAGGGCAGTTCCGAGAACGTGATTTTCGGGAACGTGAATGTGACGGGTCCGCCGGGCGTCCAGATAGACAATGGCGGGTCGGTCACACTGACTTTCTCGCCGGTCGACCTTCGCCCTCTGGAATGTGATGTATTGCTGACTCCGGTGGTGCTGCTGCCCCAGGTGCCGATTGACGGGTCAATCGTTGCTACCTGGACAGCCACTTCCAAGAGCGTGCGTGGCGTCGAGAAAGGAAGCCTTGAGATTCCGCTTGCGATAGAGCCTGCATCAATTAGTGACTTCATCCAGTAGGACCAGCGGACGCTGCGGAGCGACAACCCCCGCTGCCATCCCGTCTGCCGCCGACCCACGCACCGTGGAGCGGGCCAGGGCCAGGGTGACAAGGTCGTTCGTCCGGTAGGGCGCTCCACCGCCTTCCGATTGCTGAGAACGGACAGAGGCGTCCGACCCGGCCACGGTCTTTCGGGCCCCGTCACCGGGTCACCTCACTGGCCCAGGGGTGACGCGCGGGGTGGGGTGTGAGGTTCGGGGCAGGCTGACTTTCCGCCCCGGCGCCGTAGGCGGCCGGGGCGGCGGCTCCGTCAGGAGCCGGTTACCGCGCCCCGGCCCGCGCCGCGCGGAGCGCCTTGATCGAGTACAGGCAAATTCGGCAACAGATCGCAGGCAGGCAGTGTCCCGTCACGGCTGATGCTTGACACTCGCGTCCCACCTGATGCTTGACATGATCACCGTTTGGCTTCTTGATCGCGTGTTGTTGCGGTAGCACTCGATCTGGGAGCCGGGATTGGCACTGGTGGAGATGTCGATCGTGGAACAGCGGTATCAGGCCGTGATGGCGGTCCTGGCTGGTGATCCGGTCGTGGACGTGGCCGAGAGGGTCGGGGTGTCGCGGCAGAGTGTGCATGGGTGGCTGCGCCGTTATGCCGACGAGGGTCTGGTTGGCTTGCAGGACCCGGTCTCATCGTCCGGACGGGTGTGCTCATCAGGCGTCGCCGGAGGTGGAGGCGTTGGTGTGTGAGCTGCGCCGGCACCATCCGAAGTGGGGGTCGCGGCGGATCGCGTTCGAGTTGGGCCGTCATGGCTGTCCCGAGCCGGTGCCGTCGCGGATGACGGTCTATCGGATCTTGATCCGTCACGGTCTGATGACCCCGGCCAAGCGTCGTCGGGGCCGCAAGGACTACGTGCGCTGGGAACGTGATCGGCCGATGGAGTTGTGGCAGATGGACATCGTCGGCGGGATCTTCCTGCCTGACGGTTCGGAGGCCAAGGTCGTCACCGGCGTTGATGACCATTCCCGTTATTGCGTGATCGCTTCGGTGGTGCGCCGGGCCACCGGCCGTGCGGTCTGCCTCGCGTTCGCCGAAGCGCTGCTGGAGTTCGGCGTGCCCGAGGAAGTGCTGACCGACAACGGCAAGCAGTTCACCGCCCGGTTCGGTAACGGCGGTGAGGTGATGTTTGACCGGATCTGTCGGGAGAACGGCATCGTGCACCGGCTCACCCAGCCCGCGACACCGACCACCACGGGCAAGGTGGAACGGTTTCACCAGAGCCTGCGACGTGAGCTGCTTGATGACGTGCCGGTCTGGCCGGACATCGATACCGCTCAGGCGGCGATCGAGGTGTTCCGGCACGAATACAACACCGACCGGCCGCATCAGTCCCTCGACATGGCGTTTCCCGCCAGCCGCTTCCGGCCCGCCGAACCCGGCGTGGTGCCGGTCAAGTTGCCCGCCTCGGTGACGACACCGGCCCAACCACCGGCCTGGCCTGAGCCAGTCATGGCCCCGCAGCCGGTGGAGCACTGGTCGCCGTCAGCGGTGGAGTTCGACCGGGTCGTCCCACCGTCTGGCAATCTGCAGGTGGCCGGGAAACAGTTCTAGCTCGGACCGGCCCGTTCCGGAGTCACGGTGACGTTCTGGGCCGACACCGACGTCATCCACCTGCTGATCGCCGGCGCCCGGATCAAGTCAGTGCGTTCGCACCTGTCGGTCGCCGACCTCGCTGCCCTGCTGCGTCAGGGTGGCCGCCCGGCCGGTCCGCCACCGCTGCCGCCAGCCGAGCAGGGTGAAGCGGTCGAGGTGGACCGGACCGTGAACCGGACCGGCAGCGTGTCGCTGGGTCAGCACCTGGTCCTGGCCGCGGACATCCTCGGCGGGCGCCGAGTCGGGATCCGCATCGACGCAGCGACGTTGAGCTTCTTCGACCTCGACACCCGGCAGCTGCTGCGCACCCGGTCGAACCCGCTGACCCCCGCCGACATCAGCCGACTGCGAGGTGTCCGCCCCGCCGGCCCACCACCACAACCAGCAACCGGACCAGTGCCCGTTCAACGCCGCGCGTCGAACTCCGGCGTGGTCATGGTCGTCGGGCAGAAAGTCGCGCTCGGCCGAAACCACGCCGGCAAGACCGTCAGAATCGACGTCACCGCCACCGACCTGACCATCCACACCGACGCCGGACCCCGCACCGTCAGACGCACCAACGACCAACCCGTCCGTAGCATCAAAGCCCACCGACCCCGCAAGGTCAGCAACAAAACCTAGACCAACCGTCAAGCAACACCCGGGACGGATCCGTCAAGCATCAGGTGGGACTAGACAATGCAGGCAGGCAGGCTGCTATCGCTTCTCGGCCGACCGCTTCCGGGTGAGGGTGACCCCAGCGAGGACCAGGACGATGCCGGCCACGATCGCGACGGTGACGGCTTCGTGCAGGAAGATCCCGCCGAGGATCACGGCGGCGATGGGCAAAAGGTAGGTGACCACCGATGCGGCGGTCGGGCCTTCATCATCGATGATGCGGTAGTTCAGGACGTAGGCCGCTCCGGTGCCGAGTGCGCCGAGGACGAGCAGGCTTGCGACGGCGTCGAATCGCCATGTCGGTGCGTCCAGTCCTGCGAACGGGAGGGCCAGGCCGAGCAGGACTGTGGCTGCGCCCAGCTGGGCCGCCGACAGCAGGAGCGGAGGAATTCCACGGCCGGTCAGGAACCTGCCCATGTAGACGTAGCCGAGTCCGTAGCTGGCGGCGGCGGCGAGGCAGGCAAGGCCGCCCCAACTGGCGATCTCACTCGCGGACTCCCACGGCGAGAAGATGACCACGACGCCGAGGAACCCGAGGGCAAACCCGGCGGCCTTCTTCACGGTGACGGCCCGGTCGACGCCGACGAGGAGGGCTAGGAGCAGCGTCCACAGCGGCGTGGTTGCGTTCAGCACGCCTGCCACGTTCGATCCGACCGTCGCCTCCCCGATACCGAACAGCACGTACGGCACGGCGTTGGAGACCAGGCCCGCGACGAGCAGATGCCACCAGACATGTCGCTCTCTCGGAAAGCGCAACCCCCGGGACAGGGCGATGGGCGCCAGAACCACGAAGCCGAGCAAGAGCCGGGCGAACACGATCTGCACCGGGTTGAAGCCCCGCAGCGCGAGCTTGATCCACAAAAAGCTGGAACCCCACAGCAGCGCCAGAGCAGCCACCCGAACGATGCCCGTCCGGGTGACGCCTTGGTGGTCAGTCTTCAACGGGCATCTCGTAGTCCAAGCCGTTCACGTCGGCTCGCATGACGAATTTCGTCACCTCGAATGCTCGCCCCTCGCCGTCGGTGCTGGTGTGCAGCACCTCGATCACGGGCACGCCCGGCGGCATCACCAGGCCCTTCACTTCTTCGGGCGTCGGCATGCGGGAGCTCACCTCCTCGCGGATACGCACGATCGGGTAGCCGAGATCCTCCAACCGCTGGTAGATGCTGCCTCGACCGAGCTTCTTCTCACTCGCCAGCGGCGATCCCTCGACCACCGCCGTAGGGATGTAGGTGACCGCGACTTGCACCGGTTCGTCATCAGCGAAGTACCAGTTCTCGCGCCGGACGACCTCTTGGCCGGCGTTCAGTCCCAATCGCTCGGCAACATCAGGCGGTGGCTGGACGGTCGTGACTGACCGGCACTCCGTGTGCGGGACCCGCCCTTGTCGCTCGACCTCGATTCGGAACGGCGAAAGGCCGGTCTCGTTCCGTGCTCGTCGGGAGTACCGGTCCCGGCCCATCCTCACCAGCGGCCGGCGCTGGCGTACGAAGACGCCTCGGCCATGCTGAGCCTGCGCAAGCCCCTCGGCTTGCAGGATGCCCAACGCCTCGCGCGCCGTGTTTCGGGCAGTGGCGTACCTGGACGCCAATTCACGCTCGGACGGAAGCTGGTCGCCGTCTACGAGATCACCGCGCATGATCGCGGCCCGTAGCTCCTCGGCGATACGGCGGCTCGGGGGCTGCCGTTCTTCCTGATTACTCATCGGATCACCCGTTCCTCAAGGTGATCCCAGGCTACCGCTACTGGCTCAAGCCAGCTATTGACAGATGCCCGCCCCTTCACCCAAGCTGGCTTAAGCCACTACTGGCTCAAGCCAGTTGGCCGGCGGGCAAGTCGCCCGCCAACGCCGGGAAGCCGGCGCAACCAAGAGAGGGCGGGGGCGGCCGCGCCGAGAGAGACCGGCCGGCCACCTCAGTCCTGATGAGGCGAGAGGGCAACCCGCGATGAGGATCCGCAATCCGTTCCGCCGGCACGGACGCCGGCTCGCGCAGCTCGACCAGACCGGCCCGGCCACCTGCTACCCGCACGGCTTCGGCGCGTACCCCGCTCCGCCCGCGTGGGCCGGCCCCACCCTCATGACGACCGTGTCCCCGCTGCTCACCCCCGGACAGCGTCACCGTGCCGGCGGCAACTGGTGATGGGCGAGGAGCCGACCACCGCACGCGCGGCCCGTATCGAAGTCGGCCAGCGTTCGGTCCGGGCGCTCGCGAACCACCTGCAAGGTGAGCACCTGCCGCGGCGGCCGGACTGGGACTGCCTGACGTGTGACCCTTCCACGCCCTGGCCGTGCGACCCGGCGCGGGTGCGCCTCGCCGAAATGTACGAGGAGCACGACAACCGGATCGGCCTGTCGATGTACATGGGTTCGCTGCTGCACGCTGCGCTCGAGGAGATGCCGGACACCCCGGCGAACGAGTTGCACGAGAGGTTCGTCGCCTGGACGCGATGAGCGACACATCGCCGCAGTCGAGTCGATCAACTCTCGCCCGAGGCCCCGTCGGACGGGTCGGCGCACGGCAGCCCGGTCACTGGTCGCTGCGGCCCTGTTGGCGGTGCTGGGCGATCCCACCCTGGATCGCCTCCCACACGCTGCGGCCCGCTTGCCGGAGGCTCTCGCCGGCCTGCTCGGCGAGCTGCGCCGCGCTCTGGGCTGCCGCCTGCGCCCCACCCGCGACACCGCCGCCATCCTGCTCACCACCTCGCTGCTGACCACCACCTGGCTGCTGGCCGCCGCCCTGCTGATGCTGGCCACCACGGCCCTGCTGACCACCACCGCCGTCCTGCTGACCTCCGCCCCGCTGCTCACCGCTCGGGCTGCCCTCAGGCCGACCGTCCCCGCCTCGGCTCGTCGTGCCACCACCAGTCGGACCACCCGCGGTAGGGCCACCACCGCCCGGGCCACCACCGCCCGGACCACCACGGCCGGGACCGCCACCAGCCGGACGGCCTGCGCCCGGGCCACCGCCGGTAGGGTTACCGCCGCCCGGGCCGCCACCGGTCGGACCACCGCCGGTCGGACCACCGCCGGTCGGACCCTTGACACCCCTAGCGCCCCCGGGAGGCCCGGACGGGCCAGGTGCGGAGGTGGGAGCGGGCGGACCGGCCGGACCCGCCGGGCGGGCGGGTCGTGCCGGCGACTGGTCGCCAATGGGTACACCGCTTCGCCCGGCCAGTTCGTCGCGTACCCCGGCATGTTCTGCCCGGGCGGTGATCTCGGCGGCGGCGGCCGCCAACTGCTCGCTACTGCGGTTCACGTCGTCGAGCGCGCCGGTGCCCGCGCGGGCGAGAGACTCGATGACCTGCGGGTTGTTGTCGATGGTGTCGAGCGCGCGGCCCAGGAGCGACACCAACTGCTCCAGTCGTACCCGCAGTTGCGCCTCGGCGTGTACCCCGTCGATGTCCAGTTCGACACCGTGCAGGTGGACCCGTACGCCCGCGTCGAGTTGGAGCAGGTTGGCCAGCCGGGCACGCAGCGAGATGTCGGCGTCCAGCCCGTCCACGGCCAGCCGGATCGAGTCGACCGAGACCTTCGGGATGTCGAGGAGGACGTCCGGGTCTCCGGCGTCGGCGTCCCGCTCCGGCCGTCGCTGCTGCGCGTTCTCGCTCATGCTCTCCCGCTCCGCCCGTGCGCCGTCCCGGGGGTCCGGGCCGTCCGGCGCGGTTACCCGCTTTCCGGCGGGCCATCCCGTCCGTGACGACTCGGCAACCCACTGTCTGGAAAAGGGCACGCGCGAAGCTGCACACCCGGGCATCAGCCGGTATGGTCCGGGCCTATGGGACAGGGGATGGCTGATCCGGCCGACATTCGGCAGGACCTGGAGCGCTTCTCCTTACGGTGCAGTCTCCTCGTCCCCGGTTCGGCCGAGCGGGCGTTCGCCGTGTTCACCGATGAGCTGACCGAGTGGTGGGTCACCGAGTACACCTGGTCCGGTCCGGAAGCTCTCGCCGAGCTGGGCATGGAGCCCCGGGCCGGCGGAATGCTCTACGAGATCGGCCCGTACGGCTTCCGCGCCGACTGGGGTCGGGTGCTCACGTGGGATCCGCCTCGCCGGTTGGTCTTCGCCTGGCAGCTCGGGCCGGACCGGGTGCCGGTGCCGGATCCGGCGAAGGCGAGCGAGGTCGAGGTGCTGTTCCTGCCCGACGGGCCCGAACGGACCCGGGTCGAGCTGGAGCACCGGCACTTCGACCGGCACGGCGAGGCGGCCGAGGGCTATCGCAAGGCGCTCACGGCGGGCTGGCACGAGTTGCTCACCCGCTATCTCGCCACGGTGTCGCGCGGCCCGCACACCGCCTGAGCCCTGCCGGGCCGGAGTCAGTGGCCGAGTTGTCGACCGACCCGGCCGGTGTCGAGATTCCGGCCGCCCAGGTGAGCGCGGCTGCCCGCCTCGGCGCCGGAGCCGAAGCCCGTGCCGCCGAGGCGACGAGCCGGTGCGGTGCGCAGTCGCGGGTACTCCTCGGTGAGCCGTCGCTGCACCCGGTCGGAGCGGTCGGCCAGCACCAACGCCATCGACGGGGCGCCTGACTCGCTGACCGCCGCCGACTCGGCCGCCCAGAGCCGTCCCCCGATCACCTCCGCGAAGCCCGCGAGCCAGGAGCGTCGGAAGGCGGCCGGATGGTCGTCCGCCGGCACCGCCGTGGCCGCCAGCCCGTGTGCGGCCTGTACGAGCAGCGATGTGAAGAGCAGATCCACGCGTTCGAGGTCGCTGGCGAAGCCGAACAGGTGGGCGACGAAGCCGTTGCCCTGCTTACGCCGGACGCAGCGGCAGCGCAGCGGCTCGGCGACCGCCGCGAGCAGGCCGACCTTGTCCCGGGCGTACGGGGCGACGATGTCGAGCACGCGGTCGCCGACCGGGTCGGTGGTCGGGTCGCGGACCGCGAGCAGCGCCCTGTCGACGCCGTAGCGGGCGATCAGCTCGGTCGCCTTGGCGGTGAACGCCGCCGACTCGGCGGGAGTGCAGGCCGGGTCCTCGGCCTGGGCGAGCAGCTTGCGCACCTTGCTGAGCATGGCCTCGGACATGCCCCAGAGCTATCACACCCGACCGACGATCCCGGACCACGCCACGATTGATCGATCAGTATCATCGTCACGGTCAGCTCGTCCGTCCAATACGGACAGTCAGTTAACTGTTTTCGGAGGCCGCCTGCATGTCATCCCCGACCGCTCGCCTGCTCGCCGTCGCCACGGCCGCCGCGCTGCTCGCCACCGGCGCACCCGCCCAGGCCGCCACGGCCACCCCGGGCGCCGACTCCACCGATTTCGCCTCGGGGCCGAACCTCTTCGCGCCGCTCGCCACCTGCTACGGCGGCGCGGTCCGCTCGTTCTTCCAGACCGGCGGGTACGGCGGCCAGGCCGGCCCGTACCGCACCACAACCCGGTGCCGCGACATCAACGTCCGCAACACCAGCGCGTACGCCACCGAAGCCTGCGTGATCTTCATCGACAAGACCAGCAACTGCAACTACTGGACCTACCTGCCGGCCAACTCCGGGTGGACCACCGTCGCGACGAACGTCCGGGACGGGGTCAACTTCCGGGTCCGCTTCGACAACCTCCGCTACGAGTACGAGCCGCTGGTCGCGTACCACGCCTTCTGAACGGCCCGCGCGGACGCGGCACCCAAAGCGGTGCCGCGTTCATTCGGCGCGGCTGCGCAGGGTGGCGATTGTCGAGCCGGCGAGCGTGAGCAGGCAGTCGGAGAGCAGCCCGTCGGCCGCCGCCGCGCCGAACAGGGCCTCGCCGGTCGATACGTCCCGGTTGGCGTAGGCGCTCACGAAGCGGGCCACCCAGCGGGTGTCGTAGTCCGCCTGCTCGATGCCCGGGAACTCCAGCGCGCATCCGGTGCTCGTCGGCGCGTCACCGACCATCGTCGCGGCCAGGCACCAGGCGACCCCGTACGCCCCGGACAGGCCGGCCCGGTCGACGACGGCGTCGAACGTACCTGTCACGGCGTCCCCGTCCCCGGCCAGCGCCCATCGGAGCACGGCGGTCGCGTCGTCGAACGTCTGCTGTGGTAGGTCCGTCACGCAGCGCACAGTAGGACGGGGGGTCAAGCCACGGTGTTTCCGTCACTGTGTGTATTCACAGTGAGCTACCTACGCATTGCGCCGCCTCCACGGTCCCGCGACCGGCCGCGGCACGCTAATGTGCGCAGCGGACCTTCGCCGGAGGAAGGACGACCATGCTCGTATCACGCCGCTCGCGGGTGGCCACACTGGCTGCCTGCGCGACGATCCTGCTCGCCACAAGCGCTTGCGGGGATGACAAGGCCCAGGAGGGGAGCGCCCAACAGGTGCGCCTCTACGGCACGGACGGCAACATGCTCAACTCCTACCCAGCGGAGTTGAAGGAACGCGCCGACCTCGTCGACGGAATGAAGGGGACCACGCCACTCACCCCACTGCCCGACGACTTCAAGGGCCGGCTACGGTCCGTCAATCCGGCGCTGACGGACTACCTGTACTCCGCCGAGACGTACGACGCGGTGGTCATCGGTGTGCTCGCCGCTCAACTGGCCGGCAGCACCGACCCGGCGGCTATCGCCAAGCAGATCGTCGGCGTGACCAACAACGGACAGCGCTGCGAGACCCCGGCCAACTGCCTCGCGCTGGCCCGGGCCGGGCAGGACATCGAGTACCGCAGCGTGTCGCTGACCCGCGCCGGCTTCACCGACAAGGGTGAGCCGGCCACCGCGAGCTACGCCACGCTGACCTTCGACGGCCAGCAGCTCAACGACGGCAAGACCGAGTTCGTCGGCGCGGGCTCCGAATCGGCGGCGAGCACCAAGACGCCGCCGAAGGGCAAGAAGCCGCGCCCCGGTGACGCCGCCGACCAGAAGCCGCTGATCGTCGGCGGTCTGCTGCCGAAGACCGGCGACCTGGCGATCGCGTACCCGCCGATGGCGGCCGGCGCGGCGCTGGCCATCCGGGAGATCAACGCCGCGGGCGGCGTGCTGGGCAAGCCGGTGACGTGGAAGGACGGCGACGACGGCACCAACCCGGCGGTGGCCAAGGCGACCGTCGCCAAGCACGTGGCGGACGGGGTCAGCATCATCATCGGCGCGGGCGCGTCGGGCATCTCCCGCGAGGTGCTGCCGGACGTGGTCAAGGCCGGGAGGATCCTCTTCTCGTCGTCGAACACCGACGCCGGCCTGACCGACGTCGAGGACAAGGGCCTCTACTTCCGTACCGCCCCACCGGACAGCCTCCAGGGCCGGGCGCTGGCCGACGTGGTCCTCCGCGACGGGTCGCAGAAGATCGTGATCGTCGCCCGTAAGGACTCCTACGGTGAGGGCCTGCAGGCCACCGTCCGTGACGAGCTGGAGAAGGCCGGCATTCCCGGTGACCGACTCAAGCTGCTCACGTACGACCCGCCAGCCGACGCCAAGGCCGCGCCGGTGGACTTCTCCGGCGGCGCGAAGGCGATCAAGCAGTTCGGCGCGGACGCCGTCCTGATCATCGGCTTCGGTGAGTCGGCCCAGGTGATCCGGGCGCTCGCCGACGGCGGGGTGCAGATCCGGCACTGAGCAGTACCCGCGGACCGCGTACGGCCGCACCGGCTCGACAGCCGGTGCGGCCGTTCCCGTTGCCGCGTCAGCGGGCCCGGCGGCGTTCCAGGAACTCGGTCATGCGGCGGTGCTTCTCCTCGTCCTCGAAGAGCACCGCCTGACTCACCAGGTCGAGCTGCGGGTGCGCGGCGGCCGGCGCGTCGACGGCCAGTTTGGTGAGCCGCAACGCCAGGGGCGAGGCCTTGGCCATCTCGTCCAGCAGCCCGTGCGCCGTCGTCAGCAATTCCCCGGGCTCGTCCACCACCCGGTTCACCAGACCGATCCGCAGGGCCTCCGCCGCGTCCACCCGACGGCCGGTGAACAGCAGTTCCTTGGCCCGACCTTCGCCGATGAGGGCGGGCAGTCGGTGGGTCGCGCCAGCGCCGGCCAGGATGCCCAACCGCACCTCCGGCTGACCGAAAACCGCCCGGGCCGTGCACACCCGAAGATCGCAGGCGTACGCCAGTTCCGCGCCGCCGCCCAGCGCCGGCCCGTCCACGGCGGCCACGCTCGGCATGGGTAGTGCCCTGATCCGCGCGAAGGCCGCCGAGTTGATCGCGGCCAGGGCGTCCGTGCGGCCCCGTTCGCGGAGCTGGCCGATGTCGGCCCCACCGGCGAAGATGCCCTCCGCGCCGCCGGTCAGGAGCAGCAGCCGGGGGCGGGCCTCCAACTCGGCGCAGACCTCGTGCAGCTCGGCGATCAGGTCGGCGTCGATGGCGTTGCGCTTCTCCGGTCGGGCCAGCGTCACCACGAGCCGGTCCGACCGCTCCTCGATCCGCAGACCACTCATTGCTTGACGCCACCTTCCCAGCGGTAGAAGCCGTGCCCCGACTTCTTGCCCAGCCGTCCGGCCGCCACCATCTCCACCAGCAGCTCCGGTGGCGCGAAGCGGTCCCCGTACGCGGCCTGGAGGGTACGGGCGATGTCGAGGCGCACATCGAGGCCGACCAGGTCGGTGAGTTCCAGTGGCCCGATCGGGTGCCGGTAGCCGAGCACCATCGCCTTGTCGATGTCGGCCGGGCTGGCCACCTGGTCGGCGACCATCCGGATCGCCTCCAGCCCGAGGGTGACCCCGAGGCGGGAGGTCGCGAAGCCGGGCATGTCGCGTACCACGACGGGGTCCTTGCCCAGCCGGCCGGCGAGCGCGACGGCCGCGGTGGTGGTCCCCTCGGCGGTGGCCGGGCCGACCACGATCTCCAGCAGCGCCATCGCCCAGACGGGGTTGAAGAAGTGCAGGCCGAGGAAGCGCTCGGGCGCGTCCAGATCCACGGCCAGCTCGCCGATCGCGATGCTGGACGTGTTGCTGCCGAGCAGGCCCGGGTCCAGGGCGGCGGCGGCGCGCAACACGGCCCGCTTCAGGTCCAGCCGCTCCGGCACCGCCTCCACGACCACTCCGGGGGCGGGGGCGACCTCGGCGAGGCTCGGCCGCAGGATCACCCGTTCCCGGTTCGCGGCGGCCTCGTCGGCGGTCAGCCTGCCGCGCTGTACCGCGCGCTCCCCCAGGTCGGCGAGCCGGGTCAGCGCGGTCGCGCCCCGGTCCGCGTCCACCTCGACGAGCTCGACGGCGTGGCCGGCGCCGGCCGCCACGTACGCGATGCCGAGCCCCATCGTGCCCGCACCGACGACCACGAAACGATCGTTCATCACGCCTCCCTGTCGGTCCCGGTGGCGCGCGGGGTCTCCGCCACGCCGGCCCGGGTGCCCGGTCCGCTGCGCTCGCTCATGGTGCGACCCTAGACAGCCCGGGCCCCCGCCCATGCGTGGGGGAGCGCGGGATCGGGTACGTACGGCCCGTCAACTCAAGGGGAAGGACCGCATCGAGATGAGCCAGGCACCGGAGAGCGTCACCACCGACTCGGAGACCGTGGAGACCCGTGGCGACGAGCGGGTCGACCTACTGCGCGCCGACACCAACAACGACGGCAAGACCGACGTGTGGGTGGTGGACACCGACGGCGACGGTAAGGCCGACCTGTTCCAGTTCGACACCGACGGGGACGGCAAGGTGGACATCACCATGGTCGACCTCGACGAGGACGGCACCCCCGACGAGGTGGTCGACGGCGACGGCGGCCTCCCGCCCGAGCCGCTGCCCCCGACCGTTCAGGTCTGAGCCGTACGACGGCTCCCGTGTCCGACGCGGCGCGGGAGCCGTCGCTCAGCCGGCAAGGCGCAGGGTGGCCAGGTAGTAGGGGGCATCGCGGTCGTCCACATCGACCAACCGCCAGCCGCTCCCGTGCACCAGCTCGGCGAACTCGTCCGGCGAGCACACCAGGTAGTCGAACCATTCGGTGCCGAGTTCCCGGTAGCGCAGCCGGAGCCGGAGCTGGCCACCGAGCCGCCCCCGGCGTCGGTTGCGCTCGTGGTAGCCGGTGTGAACGGGGTCGCGGGTGCCGTACGGGTTGGTGCCGTGCGCGATGATCTGCGCTCCCGGTCGGGCCAGGGCGGCGAGCGCGGCGAGGAACACCGGGGCCCGCTCGCGCCCCTCGAACAGCCCGAGGTTGTTGCCGAGCAGCAGGAACGTGTCGTAGCGCCGGCCGTCGGCGACGTGCGTGTCCACCGTTCCGTGCACCAGCCGCCGTACGCCCCGCCGCCGGCTCACGTCGAGCGCGCCCGCGGACGTGTCGAGGCCGGTGACGGGTACGTCGCGCTCCTGGAGCAGCAGCGCGATCCGGCCGGCGCCGGTGCCGACGTCAAGCGTCTCGCCCCGGGCCCGGTCGACGGCCCGGTGGTCGTACGGCTGCCAGTCGGCCGGCCCATCGAGGTAGTGCGCCGCCGGTGCACCGTTGATCAGGCCGTCGTCCCGCTCGATGATCTCGATGACCGGCCGGGGCAGCCGGCCGCCAACCATGGGCCGGGGGCCGACCCCGGTCGCCACGGCGAGCACGTCCCGCAACAGTTCACCGACCACGTCACCAATTGCAGGCTCCCCCGTCACGCCGTTCACGCTATCTGGCCGCTCAATGGCCCGCAGCGGCCTATCCTGGCGGCGTGACCACGCTGGACCGGCTGTCGGCCGAGAAGTACATCCTGCTCACGACCTTCCGAAAGGACGGCCGGGCGGTGCCGACCCCGGTCTGGGCGGTCCGGGACGGCGACGCGTTGGCGGTGTGGACCCGCGCCGACTCGGGGAAGGTCAAGCGGATCCGCCACAACGGCGAGGTGACTGTCGCGCCGTGCGACGTGCGGGGCCGGCCGCACGGCGCCGAGGTGCCCGCCCACGCGACCCTCTACGGTGGCCGCGACACGGGCCGCGTTCGCGACCTGCTCAAGCACAAGTACCGCCTGATCGGTCGGCTGAGCCTGCTGGGCAGCCGGTTGCGTCGCAGTGAGGGCGGCACGGTCGGCATCCGGGTGACGTTGACCGGCCCCGACGCGGACTGACGCGCCACCGTCGGAGCCGAGCGGACAGAGAAAGGGGCGGCGGATCGAGATCCACCGCCCCTTTCCGGAAACCTCTATCGGGTCAGTCGCCCTGCCGCTGCTGCGGGATCTGGCCCTGTAGCAGCGCCCTGACCTCCGACTCGCGGTATCGACGGTGGCCACCCAGGGTGCGGATGGCACTGAGCTTGCCCGCCTTCGCCCACCGGGTCACCGTCTTCGGGTCGACACGGAACATCGACGCCACCTCGGCCGGTGTGAGCAGCGGCTCTGGTTCATGCGTTCGCGATGCCATCGGTCACTCCTCCACATGTATAGACATCGGCCGGGGTCCCGCCGGCCGACGCGTCTCCCATGGTCCGGCTAGTCCCCGATGTCCGACATGGGCCGAACGGATGAAGGTCCCTAGACGGACGGATGAACCATGCCCGATTTTTACGACTTTTACACGGTAGAAAGTACCTTATTCGGACTCATGATCACGGTTCGTGATGCGTCAACTACGAGACACCCTCGCTTTGGGAGCGCTCCTAGGGGCGATTTGCCTCAGTTGCACCGCTCCAGGAGCTGCACCGCGCGCCAGCGAGCCACCAACTTGTCGTACGCGGCCGACGCCTCGTCCGCCTCACCCCGCGACAGGCCCGCGAGGCCACCGGCAACCAACTCCGGCGAGTCGTCGGCGGCGAGAGTCTCATCGGAGAGCAGGTCGACGAGGCCGCCGTAGTCCAGCTCCACTATCGAGCCCGGGTGGAACTCCTCAAGCCAGCGCGCCGCCTCCTGGACCGCCTCGGTGATCGGCGCCTCGCCCACCGACTTCCGCAGCACCGACAACGCCCGGGACGAACGACGACGAGCCTTCGAGATCTCCGTCCGGTAGCGCAGCGCCCGCCGGCCCGGCTGGGTGACCAGGTCCCGCTCCGTCGGGTCGAAGAGCACGAACCACCGCAGGGGTACGCCCCAGGTGGCGATCTGCTCGTGCACCCGGGGCACCCCGTGCTCCAGAACCCGTGCGCCGCTGCGCCAGTCGTCGACGACCGCCCGGGCCTGCCCGGCAAGCACCGGCGGCACGAAGGCGTCGGCAAGCACCGGGGGTACCCCGTCCCGGGCGTTGAGCGCCGCCTCAGCGACCCGGATGCGCAGGTTCCAGGGGCAGACCAGCAGGCTGTCGTCCGTCTCCAGGACGTACGCCTCCTCGGGCAGGTCGGGTAGGCGGGTCCAGCCCGCGCCCAACGCCTCGATCACCGCCGTCCGCTGACGACCGGGCCCCTCCACCGGGGCGACCGCCCGACCCTCCGAGACATAGCGACGCCAGTAACTCTGCCGGTCCCGGTCGAAGGCGGTCAGCGGCTCGTACACGCGCAGGTAAGAAGCGAAGAGCGACGGCACCGCGCGATCCTCCCATGAACCGCACCCGCGCGCGGCCAGCGGCCGGACCGTGCGCCCCGCACCGTGGGACGGCGGCGGCACGTCGGGCGGTCGTACGGCGTCCGATACTAGGCTCGATCACACCGGCAGCATCCCCGCCGGGGTCCACCAGGTCCGCGTCCCACAAGGTACGCACACCATCGTAGGAGCCAGTCATGGGCGTATTCGCGAGCACCGACGACCCGGTATCGACAGGTCACGAACAGGTCGTCTTCTGCCAGGACAAGCAGAGCGGCCTCAAGGCGATCATCGGGATCTACTCCACCGCGCTGGGGCCCGCGCTCGGCGGCACCCGCTTCTACCCGTACGCCAACGAGGACAACGCCCTCGCCGACGTGCTCGACCTGTCCCGTGGGATGGCGTACAAGAACGCGCTCGCCGGCCTGGACCTGGGCGGCGGCAAGGCCGTCATCTGGGGCGACCCGGAGCAGATCAAGAGCGAGGCGCTGCTGCGCGCGTACGGCCGCTTCGTGGAGTCGCTGGCGGGCCGCTACTACACCGCCTGCGACGTCGGCACCTACGTCCCCGACATGGACATCATCGCCCGCGAGACCCGCTACGTGACCGGCCGCAGCGTGGAGCACGGCGGCGCCGGCGACTCGTCGATCCTCACCGCCTGGGGCGTGTTCCAGGGGATGCGGGCGGCCGCCGAGCACGTCTGGGGCACGCCGAGCCTGAACGGCCGCCGGGTCGGCGTGGCGGGCCTGGGCAAGGTCGGCAAATACCTGACCGGGCACCTGCTGGACGACGGCGCCGAGGTGGTCGCCACGGACGTCAACCCGAAGGCCCTGGCCTGGGTACGCGCCAACCACCCGCAGGTCACTCTGGTGGACGACGCGAGCGCGCTGGTCGCTGCGGACATCGACGTGTACGCCCCCTGCGCGCTGGGCGGCGCGCTGAACGACGACACCGTTCCGGCGCTGCGCGCCAAGGTGGTGACCGGCGCGGCGAACAACCAGCTCGCGCACCCGGGGATCGAGAAGCTGCTGGCCGACCGGGGCATCCTCTACACGCCGGACTACGTGGTCAACGCCGGCGGCGTGATCCAGGTGGCCGACGAGATCGAGGGCTTCAACTTCGACCGGGCGAAGCTGCGGGCCACCCGGATCTACGACACCACCCGGGAGATCCTGCGCCTGGCGGACGCCGAGGGCGTGCCGCCCGCGGTCGCCGCGGACCGGCTGGCTGAGCGGCGGATGGCCGAGGTCGGTCGGCTGCGCACGATCCACCTTCGCTGACGCATCCCGGAGGCGGATCGACCGGGATCCGCCTCCGGGCCTCCTGTACCGGCCCGACTCTGTAAGCTGAGGCCCGGGTCACGTTTGGCGTGTTTTGCCCGGTGTCACGGGTGCTCTCCGTTCCGCTCCTTACCAGGTACACTGGGTGACGGCCGGATCGCCGCGACGCGCAGAGCCGGCTGACGGTAACCCGAGGTGCCGAACGATGGCATCCCCATGTACCGTAAGAGCCACGAGAGATGCCTGACGTCATCGGGGCCCGCCTTCGGGCTGCCCCGCATTCTGTGCGAGGGGGTCGAGCCATGGGGCGCGGCCGTGCTAAGGCCAAGCAGACAAAGGTGGCCCGGGAGTTGAAGTACCACTCCCCGAACACCGACCTCACCGCCTTGCAGCGCGAACTGGCGGGTGCTGGTAAGTCTGAGCACCACTTCGACGACGACTCAAAAGAGTTCGTCGACGACGATGATGAGAATCATGCGGACGACGACCCCGATCCCTGGGTCCGTCCGACCCGCTGACCTCTCGACGTAGCTGAGCACGCGGTAACGCCCGCGTGCTCACGCATGTGTCCTTCGGGAGCGAGATCGGTGCCGATCATCAGGGGCCTGCCCTGGCCGGGGACTACCCCGTCTGACCGACAGGCCCCTGATCACGGTCGCCTAGCGCGGCCGGTTGTTCCAGTTGTAGAAGGTCGGGATGTTCTCGAAGTGGTTCCAGGCGCAGACCGCGCTGACGCCGTCTCCGCCCGCCACCTCGGCCCGTAGCCGCCGTGCGTCCGCGGCTTCCTGCAACAGCGCGACAAGCCCGGGGGCGGCCTCCCGCACGCGCTCGGTGACGTCGTCCGGGGCATCGTCCGCTTCGCGTTCAGGCCGCCGGTGACTGGTGATCTCGGGCATGCTCCAACACTCCCTCCAATAGGCGGATCTTGCTGTTGCGGCAGTGCTCGGTCTCCGTACCGTCAAAACGCCCCAGCTCGAAGTAACGGTTGGCGGCGTGGCCGCCGCCACAGAAGCCGAAATACGGGCACGACACCCGACACGCTTCCACCCCCGTCAGGAACTCGCCGACCCACGAGGTCGACGCGGCACCGGCCAGGATCCGGGCCAGCGGGGTGGTCAGCACGTTCCCACTGCTGAAGTCGCCGTAGCGCGGGTCGGTGAAGCCGGCCAACTCCGGGGAGAGCACCGTCACCGAGCCGTCGTGCCCGATGGTAGGTATCGGATCCAGCCGGCGGGGCAGCACACCGTCCGCCGTGCCGTCGAGGACCGCCGCCGCGTACCGCAGCGACCACTCGACCTCGCGCAGGTGGATCCGGGGCGCCCGCCGCCAGGCCGCCACCAGTTCGGCCCAGAACGTGGTCACCGCCGCCGGGTCGTGGCTGTTGTCGCGGGTGTTGACCCCTTCGGTCTCCTCGATGTTGATGCCCAGCACATCGCAGCCCAGATCGAGGAAGTAGTCGTAGAGCTCCGCGGCGAGGCCCGGCGTCGGCCGGGACACCACGGCCAGCGCGGAGAAGGGCAGGTCGTGCCGGCGCAGCGCGGCCACACCACGCAGGATCCGGTCGTACGCCGGCTGACCGCCACGGTTGACCCGGTCGCCGTTGCGCTCGCGCGGCCCGTCCACGCTCACGCTGACGCGCATCTCGTGCCGGGCGAAGAACTCGCACCACTCGTCGTCGATCAACGTGGCGTTCGTCTGCACGTGGTGTTCGACCTCGGGCCCGAAGGGCGCGATCAGGGCGGCCAGGTGCTCCCGACCGGCCGCCAGCGGCTCGCCGCCGTGCCACACGACGGAAAAGCGCCCGGAGGCCGCCCACGGGTTGACCGCCGCCGCCACCGCCTCGGCCACCGGCACCGACATCCGCCGGTCGGCGGCCCGGAACGGCAGGTAGCAGTACGCGCAGTCGAGGTTGCACAGCGTGGTGGGCTGCATGACGACGTACGACGGGACGGCGGCCAGCCCGCGCATCCCGCTGAACGTCGGTTCTCCAGCAGCCATCACCCTCCTCCGCCCAGCCCGAGCCTTTCAGGCTAGGCGGCACCGGCCACTCGGGTGAAGCCCTGATCAGGTACCCGTACGGTCACCGGAGCGTGATCAGCCGCGGGTGTGCTGACCAACCATCTGGACGTTGCCGGTGCCCTCGATGATCTCGCCCGCCTGCCAGGCCTCGACCCCACGGCCGGTCAGCGTGGCCAGGGCGCGATCGGCGTCCTCGGCCGAGACGATCGCGAACATGCCGACGCCCATGTTGAACGTCGACTCCATGTCCTGGTCGTCGATCCGGCCCTTGGACTGGATCAGGTCGAAGATGGGCTGCGGCTTCCAGGTGGACCGGTTGACCACCGCGTCGACGTGCTCGGGGAGCACCCGCACCAGGTTGCCCGGGATGCCGCCGCCGGTGATGTGCGACAGCGCCCGCACCTCGGCCTCCTCGATCAGCTTGAGGCAGTCCTTGGCGTAGATCTTGGTGGGGGTCAGCAGCTCCTCACCGAGGGTCCGCTGCCGGCCGAAGTCATCGATCACGATGTCCAGCCGCATCCGGGCGGCGCCGAGCAGCACGTGCCGGACCAGGGAATAGCCGTTGGAGTGCAGGCCGGAGGAGCGCATGGCGATGACGACGTCACCCACCTCGACGCGCTCCGGGCTGAGGATGTCAGCCTCCTCGACCACACCGACGCCGGTCGCGGAGATGTCGTACTCGTCCGGGCGCAGCACACCGGGGTGCTCGGCGGTCTCCCCGCCGAGCAGCGCGCAGCCCGCGTACCGGCAGCCGTCGGCGATGCCGGCGCCGATCTCGGCCACCTTGTCCGGAACAACCTCGCCGGTGGCGATGTAGTCGAGCAGGAACAGCGGCTCGGCGCCGCAGGCCACCAGGTCGTCGACGACCATCGCGACCAGGTCGATGCCGACCGTGTCGTGGATGTCCATCTGCTGGGCGATGACCAGCTTGGTGCCCACACCGTCGGTCGAGGACGCCAGGATCGGGTTCTTGTACTTCTTCGTGTCCAGGCGGAACAGGCCGGCGAAGCCGCCGAGGTCACCCAGTACCTCGGGGCGCCGGGTCTCGCGCACCTTCGACTTCAGCAGCTCGACCGCGCGGTCGCCCGCGTCGATGGAGACCCCGGCGTCGGCGTACGAGACAGAACGCTTGCCCCGCTGGCGGCCGGCACCGCCCGTCCACGGCTGGTGGTCGCTGCCAGCGCCGTTCGGGCTGCTTCCTGCGCCGCTGCGCTCGGACACGTGCGTCACGGTTCTCCCCTTTTGTGGTTCTCGGTGCCGCGCCGGCGGTGGCCGGGCCGCGCCGGTTGGTGCTACGGGCGGTTTGCGGTCACGCCACCCGGAGTGGCGACGAGTGAGCCGAAGCTCTCCGGAGCCTCCGGCGTCGCGTTGGCGACCCGGCGGCCCATCCCTTCGAGCACATGCTTGCCGATCAGGTTGCCGGCCGGCAGCTCGATCGGGTACTCACCATCGAAACACGCCCGACACAGCCGGGTCTTCGGCTGCTCGGTCGCGGCGATCAGGCCGGGAAGCGACACGTAACCCAGCGTGTCGGCGCCGATGGAACGCCGGATGCCGTCGTTATCCAACCCGTTGGCCAGCAGCTCCGCCCGGGTGGCGAAATCGATGCCGTAGAAACACGGCCAACTCACCGGCGGGGAGGAGATCCGGACGTGCACCTCGAGCGCCCCCGCCTCGCGCAACATCCGGACGATGGCCCGCTGCGTGTTGCCGCGCACGATCGAGTCGTCCACGACCACCAGCCGCTTGCCACGCACGTTCTGCCGCAGGGTGTTGAGCTTGAGTCGGATGCCGAGCTGACGCAGGGTCTGCGACGGCTGGATGAAGGTCCGCCCCACGTACGGGTTCTTCATGAGGCCCGCGCCGTAGGTGATACCGGACGCCTCCGCGTACCCGATCGCGGCCGGGGTGCCGGACTCGGGCACCGGGATGACCAGGTCGGCCTCGACCGGATGCTCCTTGGCCAACTGGCGGCCGATCTGCACCCGCGCCGCGTGCACGTTCCGCCCGGCGATGGTCGCGTCGGGGCGGGCGATGTAGACGTACTCGAAGAGGCAGCCCTTCGGCTCGGGCGCGGCGAAGCGGGTGGACCGCAGCCCCTCCTCGTCGATCGCGATCAGTTCGCCGGGCTCGATCTCGCGCACCACGCTCGCGCCGACGATGTCCAGCGCGGCGGTCTCGCTCGCGACCACCCAGCCACGCTCCAGCCGGCCGAGCACCAGCGGGCGTACGCCGTGCGGGTCGCGGGCCGCGTACAGCGTCGACTCGTCCATGAAGACGAAGCTGAACGCTCCGCGTAGCTGCGGCAGCACCTCGAGCGCGGCGGCCTCGACCGACAGGTCGGGGCGGCTGGCCAGCAGCATCGTCACCAGTGAGGTGTCGTTGGTCGAGCCGTCCGCGACCAGGCCGCGCTCGGCGACCTCCTTCTCCAACTCGGCGGTGTTGACCAGGTTGCCGTTGTGGGCCAGCGCGATGGTCGTGCCGGAATCGGTCGACCGGATGGTCGGCTGGGCGTTCTCCCAGTTGGACGCGCCGGTCGTGGAGTATCGGGCGTGCCCGATCGCCAGGTGGCCGCGCAGGCTGGCCAGGGTGGGCTCGTCGAAGACCTGGGCCACCAGGCCCAGATCCTTGTAGACCACCACGCCCGAACCGTCGCTGACCGCGATGCCCGCTGCCTCCTGGCCACGGTGCTGCAGGGCGTAGAGGCCGAAGTAGGTCAGATTCGCGACCTCTTCGCCGGGGGCCCACACGCCGAAGACGCCGCAGGCATCCTGGGGGCCAGGTCGTTGGGGGTCAAGGTCGTGGCTCAGCCGGCCGTCGCCTCGGGGCACTACCGCTCCCTCATGCTGGTCTGGACCGGCCTGGCGGGGATCACGGGTCGGATCCACACTTCTCGGCCGGGACCACTCTCGTCGCCTGACAGTGTACGCGAGTCAACGTCAATACATATAGTCACGGTTTCCCTGCCGAGAGTCACTATCACTCGGACATCGGCGAAGCTAGAGGGGCAGATAGGCCGAGATGTCCGCCCGAATGCCGCTCACCTGCACACGACCATCGGTGACCGCATCGGCCCACCCGAGCCGGCCGGTGGCGAGCTCCAACCAGGTTTGCGGCGACATCTCGACCACGTTCGGCGGGTTTCCCCTGGTGTGTCGAGGACCGGGGACGCACTGGATCGCACCGTATGGTGGAACCCGCACCTCCACCGATCGGCCGGGGGCGCGCTCCGTGAGGACGGCCAACAAGGACCGGACCGCCTCCCGGAGTACCGGCCGTTCGGGCGTACGCCCCTCGTCAAGCGCCGACAAAGCTGCCACGACGGCGGTGGACTTACTGTGCGGAGAGGACACGACGGGACGATACGACCCACAGGTGGAGCACCTGACGCTGGCCCTGGGTCGCGCCGATCCAGTGAGACAAGGCATAGTGGCCGACGGCGTATTCGTACCGTGATGATCCCCGGCCCGGCGCCCCGCCGGTCGAGGGACGTCAGCCCGGAAGGCGGTGGACGTGTCAACACACCGACGTGCCTGGAAGCAGCGGGCCGGTGTGGTCGTAGCGCTGGTTGCCGGCGCTCTGCTCGCCGTCCCCGCCACACCAGCCCTGGCCGAGCCCGGCATCAACAACGTTACGGCCTCGCCGAGTTCGGTCGAGGCAGGCAAGACCACTAAGGTGAGCTACACCCTCAACTTCGCCCTAGGGGCTGATGATGCCGACATCTCGGCCAGCTCGAACAACCCGAAGCTGAGGTGCGTCGACGGCTGCAATCGCAACCAGGTCAACACGAGCGGCACCTTTGACGCCACGTTCCAGCTTGCCGACGACGCAACCAACGGCTCTGCGGTCATCACGATCAAGGCTGTGAATTCCACCGGCCAGAAGAACGAGCGTCAGGCGTCGACGAACGTCAACCTAATTGCCAAGGCCGCATCGCCGCCCCCGCCGCAGCAGAACCAGACGGTGAAGTCGGTCTCCGGCAAGGTGGTCAAGAAGGCCGACGGCGAGCCGGTACCGAACGCGTTCGTCCTCCTCCAGGACACCGCCGGTCACCGATACGACGCCGTCGCCGATGGCAGTGGCAACTTCAAGTTCACGGGCAGCAGTCAGAGCCCGATCGCTCCCGGTCGAATCGACCTGGGGGCCTCCTCCGAGAACATCAAGGCGTTCAAGAGCTTCACCGCGAACGCCGGGCAGACCATCACCGGCCAGCGGATCATCTTGGAGATCAAGGTCGAGGTGACGCCGAGCGCCACCCCGTCGCCCACCGCGGACGCCACCCCCACCGACGAGGCGACCGAGGAGGGTGCCGAGGACCAGCCCTCCGAGGCGGCCAGCCCGGGCGCCCCGGCGAACGCCAGCAAGGAAGAGGACGACGGCGGCGGCTTCGGCTCGTACCTGATCATCCTACTCGGCGGCCTGCTCGTCGCGGCCGGCGTCGGCACGATCGTCCTGCTGTGGATGAAGCGCCGCGACAGCGGCGACGACGATGACGACCCGGCGGCGGGCGGCGCTGCCGGTGCCGGCGGCGCGGTGCCGGCGGCCCGTGGGGCCTTCCGCGGGGCCGACGACCAGACCCGGGTGGTCAACCGCCCCGGTGGCGCGCCCGACCCGACCATGGTCGGCGGCGCGGCGCTGAGCGAGGCGCCGACCATGATGCACCGCCCGGTCGTCGACGACGTCCCGCCGGACCCGTACGGCGCGCCAGCGCAGCCCTACGGCGCGGCGGGCCAGCAGGGCTGGGGCGGGACCGGCTACGACGAGGAGCCCGCCCAGGGCGGCTACGGCGGCTACGGCAACGCCCCCGCCTCGGGTGGCGGCTACGGCACCGGGGCCACGCCGGACGGCGGCTACGGCGCTGGCGCGGACGGCTACGGCGCCGCACCCGGTTCCGGCGCGGGCTACGGCGGCGCCGCGGCCCCGGTTGCGGGCTATGGCGGCGCTGCGGCCCCGGATGGTGGCTACGGCGGCACTGCGGCCCCGGATGCTGGCTACGGCGGCGCGCCCTCCTCGGGTAGCGGCTACGGCAGCCGTGACTACACCGCGCCCACCGGCGCGGGCGGCTACCCGCCGGCTCCCGCCGGTGGGGCGGCCGGCGGCTACGGCGAGCGCTTCGACGAGCCGACCGGCCGGTACACCGGCGACAGCACCCAGTACCCGGCGCCGGCCGACCCGTACGCCACCGGCGTGTACCAGCCGGAGCAGGGCCAGGGCTACGGCCAGCCCGACCCGACCGCCCCGTACGGCGGCGGTCGTGGGGCGGAGCCGACGGGCGGCTACGGCCAGCAGACCAACGCGTACGACCAGGGTGGCTACGGCCAGACCGGTGGCGGGTACGACCAGGGCGGCTACGGCCAGGAGCCCCCGCAGCAACGCGGCGGCTACGACGACCGGGGCTACGACCAGGGCGGCTACGGCCAGACTGGCGGCGGGTACGACCAGGGCGGCTACGGCCAGGAACCCCCGCAGCAACGCGGCGGCTACGACGACCGGGGCTACGACCAGGGCGGCTACGGCCAGCAGCAGGGTGGCCGGACCCGTCCGGACAGTCCGCCGCCCACCGAGCGCGGCGGCCGCCGCCTCGACTGGCTGGACGACTAACACCAGCACGACCCACAGCGCACAGCGAACGGCCGCCCAGAAAACCGGGCGGCCGTTCGCTGTAACCCCACCCACCCGTCCCACCCCGCCCCACTTCGTCGATCATGAAGTTATTGCCCATTTACGCGGCGTGTCGGGGCAATAACTTCATGATCACCGGGGTGGGCGGGGGCGCGGCGGGGGGCGCGACGGGAGGGCGGGGGCGTTCGGGGTGGGTCAGGCGGCGGAGAAGACGCCTTGGCGGAGGACCGGCACCACGTCGGACACGCCGAACTGGACGGCGACGTCGACGTCGGCTTCGAAGCCGCCCTCGGTCAGTTCCCGGCCGGAGACGCTGCCGCGTACCGCGGCGGGTACGTCCGGAGTGCTGGCCAGCGCGGCGAGGGCCATAGCCGCCTCCACGGAGAGACCGCCCGGCACCCCGGACAGGGCGTCCAGCACGCTCGCCGCACCGAGTTGGTCTTCGACGCAGGGGCGCAGCGACCCGTCCGGCCAGCGCTCTCCGGAGGCGATGACGCCGATCGGGGCGTCCGTCGTGCCGTACCCCTGGCGGCGCAGCCAACGCCCGACGGCGCGCGCGTTACGCAGGCACGCCGCGACCACCGGGAGCCCGGTGGCGCTGGCGGCGGCGCTGATGGCCGAGCCGTTCGGCGAGGGCAGCACCAGGTCCGCGACGGCCGGCGCGGCGCTCAGCGCGGCGGGTGAGAGTGACCACGGGTGTTCGGCTGTCACCCGGCGACGGCCGACCGCCGCCACCGCGCCGACCCGCAGCGCGTACTCGGCGGCCTGCTCACCCCACGGGAAGGGGTGAACCCGCGTACCCCGGGCGACCGCCACCTCCACGGCGGTGGTGAACGAGAGCACGTCCACCACCACCAGCGCCGCGCAGACCCGGCCGAGTTCGGCCGCCCCGGTCAGGCCCCAGTCGAACCTGGCGCCTGACCCGGGCTGGCCGTAGACGGCCGCCGTCAACGCCTCAGCGCTCGTCAGGCGACGGCTCGGTGGCACCGGAACCAGACTCGGACGGCTGCTCCGACCCGATCGGGTCGACAGCCCCGGTCTGCGGGGACGGGCCGGCCGAGGCGATCGGCTCGGAGAGCACCTCCGACGCGTCCACCGGCTCGGCCGGGGCGGCCGGCAGCGGCACGGCCTCGACCGCGCCCGCCACGCCGGCGGCCGGGGCGGGCACCTCGGCGACGGTGGGCTCCACGGTCGCGGCAGCGGCCGACTCGGACGCCTCGTCGGCCGCCGCCGCCTCGACGGCGGCGGTGCCACCGAAGAGGCGCGGAAGCGTCTCGGTGTGCGCGGCGCGCAGCTCGTCCAGGCCGATCCGGAACTGCCCGTGCACCTCGAGCGCCCCGCCGGACGGGTCGGTGACACCGATCAGCTCGAACGGCACGCCCCGCTCGGCGCAGAGCGCCGCGAACGCCTTGTCGTGGCCACGCGGCACCGACACCAGCGCCCGCGTGGCGGACTCGCTGAACAGGTAGACGAAGGGCATCGAGCCCTCGGCGAACTGCTCCGGCACGGCGATCCGGGCGCCGACGCCACGCCGCAGGCAGGACTCGACCAGGCTCTGGGCGAGACCACCGTCGGACAGGTCGTGCGCCGAGCTGAGGTGGCCCACCCGGGCAGCCTCGGCCAGCAGGTCGGCCAGCGCCTTCTCGCGGAGAAGGTCGACCTGCGGCGGGATACCGCCGAGGTGCTCGTGCGTCACCCAGGCCCACTCCGAGCCGGACAGCTCCACGTTCGTCTCACCGAGCAGGTAGAGCTGGTCGTGGTCGCCGCCGGGGCGCGGGACGAAGCCCATCGGCACCCGGTCGGCCACGTTGTCCAGCACGCCCAGCACACCGACCACCGGGGTCGGGTGGATGGCCGCGGCACCGGTCTGGTTGTAGAAGCTGACGTTGCCGCCGGTGACCGGGATGCCCAGCTCCAGGCAGCCGTCCGCGAGGCCGCGCACGGCCTCGGCGAACTGCCACATCACGCCCGGGTCCTCCGGCGAGCCGAAGTTGAGGCAGTCGGTCACGGCGATCGGCTTCGCGCCGGTCACCGCCACGTTCCGGTACGCCTCGGCGAGGGCCAGCTTGGCACCGTTGTACGGGTCGAGCCGGGCGTACCGGCCGTTGCCGTCGACCGACAGCGCCACGCCGAGCCCGGTCTGCTCGTCGAGCCGGATCACACCGCCGTCCTCCGGCTGGGCGAGCACGGTGTTGCCCAGCACGTAGCGGTCGTACTGCTCGGTGACCCAGGTCTTGTCGGCCAGGTTCGGCGACGCGATCATGCGCAGCACGGTCTCCCGCAGCGCGTCCGGGTCGGCCGGGCGGGGCAGCGTCTCGGCACGGTCAGCCTGGAGCAGGATCAGGTCGGCCGGCTCACGCATCGGACGGGCGTAGACCGGGCCGTCGTCCACCAGCGAACCCGGCGGCACGTCGACGACCAGGTGGTCCCGCCAGGTGATCAGCAGGCGACCGGGACGGCCGTCCGGCTCCGGGGCGGTGACCTCACCGATCGCGGTGCCGAGGACGCCCCACTTCTCGCAGGTCTTGAGCACCGCGTCGAGCTTGTCCGGCTCGACGACCAGCAGCATCCGCTCCTGGGACTCGCTGGCCAGGATCTCGTGCGGGTCCATCGAGGGCTCCCGCAGCGGCACCCGCTCCAGCCAGACCCGCATGCCGGTGCCGGCTGCGGCGGCGGTCTCGGTGAGCGCGCAGGTCAGGCCGGCACCACCGAGGTCCTGGATGCCGACGACCAGCTGGCCGTCGTACAGCTCCAGGCACGCCTCGATCAGGAGCTTCTCGGTGAAGGGGTCGCCGACCTGCACGGCCGGGCGACGGGCCTCGCTGCCCTCGTCGAAGGTGGCGCTGGCCAGCACCGAGACGCCGCCGATGCCGTCCCGGCCGGTCTTGGCACCCATCAGCACCACGACGTTGCCGGGGCCGGCGGCGGCCTTGTTCTGCAGCCGGTCGACCGGCAGGACGCCCAGGCAGAGCGCGTTGAGCAGCGGGTTGCCCTGGTAGGACGGGTCGAAGACCAGCTCGCCGCCGATGTTGGGCAGGCCGAGGCAGTTGCCGTAGCCGCCGACACCGGCGACCACGCCGGTGAGCACCCGGGCGGTGTCCGGGTGGTCCGCCGCGCCGAAGCGCAGCGGGTCCATGACCGCGATCGGGCGGGCGCCCATGGCGAGGATGTCCCGGACGATGCCGCCGACACCCGTCGCCGCGCCCTGGTACGGCTCGACGAAGCTCGGGTGGTTGTGCGACTCGACCTTGAAGGTCACCGCCAGCTTGTCGGAGACCTGCACGACACCGGCGTTCTCACCGATGCCGGCGAGCAGGCGGTCGCTGTGCGGTGCCTTCTCACCGAACTGGCGCAGGTGCACCTTGCTCGACTTGTAGGAGCAGTGCTCGCTCCACATGATCGAGTACATGGCCAGCTCGGACTGGGTGGGCCGGCGGCCGAGGATCTGCCGGATCCGGTCGTACTCGTCGTCGCGCAGGCCCAGCTCGGTGTACGGCTGCAGCTCGCCCGGGGTGCCACCGGCACGCGGCACGGTGTCCACGCCGTCGGTCCAGTCGACGCTCGCCGGCTGCGCGGGAGCGGCCGCCGGGGCGGTGGGCTGCGCCGGCGGCTCGGTCGGCTGCGCCGGGGCGGAGTACGCCTCCGGAGTGTCCCGTACCGGGTCCGGATGGGTGGTCATGACCTCTCCTCGCTGCGCTCGTGCCCGCCAGACCGGCGGTTGAGCTGACCGATGCTCACGCTGGGGTCCCCACCAGGTGCTTGAGGACCGAGGTAAAGAACCCGAGACCGTCCAGCGAGGGGCCGGTGAGCGCCTCCACCGCGTGCTCCGGGTGCGGCATGATGCCGACCACGTTGCCGGCAGCGTTGGTGATCGCGGCGATGTCGCGCTGCGACCCGTTCGGGTTACCGCCGACGTAGCGGGCGACGACCCGGCCCTCGGCTTCGAGCTGGTCCAGCGTCGCGGTGTCGGCGACGTAGCAGCCCTCGCCGTTCTTGACCGGGATCAGCACCTCCTGGCCGGCCTGAAACGCGTTGGTCCACGCGGTGCCGGCCGACTCGATGCGCAGCACCTGGTCCCGGTTGCGGAAGTGCAGGTGCTGGTTGCGGGTGAGCGCGCCCGGCAGCAGGTGCGCCTCGCAGAGGATCTGGAAGCCGTTGCAGATGCCGAGCACCGGCAGGCCGCCCTGGGCGGCGTCCACGATCGTCTCCATCACCGGAGCGAACCGGGCGATGGCCCCGCAGCGCAGGTAGTCGCCGTAGGAGAACCCGCCGGGCAGGACGACGGCGTCCACACCGTGCAGGTTCTCATCGCCGTGCCAGAGCCGGACCGGCTCGGCGCCGGCGATCCGGACGGCGCGGGCCGCGTCCCCGTCATCGAGCGAGCCGGGGAACGTGACCACACCGACCCGGGCGGTCACGAGCGGGCGTCCGCGGTCTCGTCGGTCTCGACCAGGCGGACGGTGAAGTCCTCGATGACCGGGTTGGCGAGCAGCTTGTCGGCGATTTCCCGGGCCCGGTCCAGGTCCGGTTCACCGGTGAAGTCGATCTCGATCCGCCTGCCGATCCGGACTGAGGCGACGTCGCTGACGCCGAGCCGGGGCAGCGCGTTTGCGACGGCCTGGCCCTGCGGATCGAGGATCTCGGGCTTGAGCATGACGTCGACGACGACGCGAGGCACTGGGCACTCCTGACTGTGTACGCAGTTGGGTGCCTACCCACAACGGGCGAGCGCAGCCAGCCTACCTGGCAGATTCCGTCGCGGACGCACCGGCCGGGCGCAGTCCAGGCAGTGATCCACATAACGGGCGGCAAGGGGGCCCGGCAACGCGGGACAGGCCGCCTCAGCAGGGCATATACGGCGCAGCGGGTAGCCGAATCGTTACATTGATTGATGTCGATCAGCTTCTTGAAAACGATACCCGCCAGCCCTACATTACATCGACATGGCTCGATGGCGGCGGCGATGGGGACCTCCCGTCGCCGCCCCCGGCCACCCGGTGACCCCGGGCCCCAACCCGCCCCAAGGAGTCCACCGATGCGCGTTCGTCCCCTGCTGGCACTGATCAGCACGGCGCTGGTCGGCGCCCTCGCCGTCGCGTCCGGCGCGTCCGCCGCCCCGGCCGGCCCTCAGCCCATCATCGGCGGCGGCACCGTCTCGTCCGCCCCCTGGGCCGCCGCCGTGCTGAGCAACGGCTCGTTCACCTGCTCGGGCAGCGTGATCGCCGCGCAGTGGGTGCTCACCGCCCGGCACTGCATCAGCGGCACGATGTCCGTCCGGGTCGGCAGCGTCTACCGCGCCTCGGGTGGGGTCACCCGCACCGTCAGCGCCACCTACACCCGTAACGACCTCGCCCTGATGCGCCTGTCCAGCACCGTCAGCACCTCGACGGTTTCCCTGGCGAGCAGCAACCCGCCGGTCGGCTCCACCAACTCGATCTACGGGTGGGGCATGACCTGCTACAGCGGCTGCTCCGCGTCCAGCCAGCTCAAGACCGCCACCGTCCAGGTGACCAGCACCAACGTCACCGACGCGTACGGCGGCCAGGCCATCCGCAGCACCCGGATCAACGGCAACGCCTGGCGGGGCGACTCGGGCGGCCCGCAGTTCTACAACGGCCAGCAGGTCGGCGTCGCCTCCACGGCCGACGGCTACAACATCCAGAACTACGGCAGCGTCGCGTACAACCGGGCCTGGATCACCTCGGTGGCCGGTGTCTGACGGTTAGCGCCCGTGCGGCGCGGATGGTCGGCCGCGCGCCGGCCGTCCGCGCCGCGCCGTTTTGCAGCATCCGATCAGGTGAACACGGCACACGATCGGGTCGCGCAACTCCTGACAGCATCGGAAACGTGCTGGTCGTGACGACAGAGCAACTGCCCGGCTACGAGATCCGCCAGATTCTCGGTGAGGTGGTGTCATCGATGGCCAGGACGCGCAACCCGTACCGCGAGGGGGTCAAGAACCTGCGCGGTGGCGCGTACGACCCGATGGCGCCCGACAACCTGACCCGGTGGCGTACCGACTCGGTGACCCGCCTCGGCGAGGAGGCCCTGCGGCTCGGCGCGAACGCCGTGATCGGCATGCGCTTCGACAGCCGGGACTGCGGCGAGATGTGGATGGAGATCTGCGCGTACGGCACGGCGGTCGTCGCCGTACCGACGATGCCCGCGGTCATGCCGCCCGACCAGCCAGCGGTGGCGGCGGACACCGCCACCGACCCCGCGTTCGCGGAGTCCCTCGGCGGCATCGCCGAACCAGCAAGCGCCCCAACCCTGCGAACAGCCGCCGAAACCCCCACCGGCGACTAGCCCCCCAACCCCACCCCCTCACCCCCACCCTCACCCCGTTGATCAAGAGGTTTGCGTCACCAGGGAGATCAAAATTGACGCGAACCTCTTGATCAACGGGTGAGCCGGGGGCGGGAGGGGGCGGGAGGGGGAGGCGGGGGGGGTTAGAGGATGGGGGGTGGGGTGTAGGTGGCGGCGTTGGGGTGGGTTTCCACCACCTTGGTGATTCGGCGGGTTACCGACTCCACCTGGGACTTGGCCGCTCCGACGAAGGCTGTGCGGTCGGCTACCAGGGTGTCGATGTCGGCGCGGGACAGGCCGAGGCGGCCGTCGGCGGCCAGGCGGTCGAAGAGGTCGTTCTCCGGGGCGCCCTTCTCGCGCATGGCCAGCGCCACCGCGACCGAGTGCTCCTTGATCACCTCGTGGGCGACCTCCCGACCGACGCCACGCCGGACCGCCGCCACCAGGATCTTGGTGGTGGCCAGGAAGGGCAGGAAGCGCTCCAACTCCCGGTTGATCACCGCCGGGTAGGCGCCGAACTCGTCGAGCACGGTGAGGAAGGTCTGGAACAGCCCGTCGGCGGCGAAGAACGCGTCCGGCAGGGCGACCCGACGGACCACCGAGCAGGAGACGTCCCCCTCGTTCCACTGGTCGCCGGCCAGCTCGCCGACCATCGACAGGTAACCCCGGATGATGACCGCGAAGCCGTTCACGCGCTCGGACGAACGGGTGTTCATCTTGTGCGGCATCGCGCTGGAACCGACCTGACCCGGCTTGAAGCCCTCGGTGACCAGCTCCTGGCCGACCATCAGCCGGATCGTGGTGGCCAGCGACGACGGCGCGGCGGCGGTCTGCGCCAACGCGGCCAGCACGTCGAAGTCCAGCGAGCGCGGGTAGACCTGCCCGACGCTGTCCAGCACCCGCGAGAAACCCAGGTGCTCGGCGACCCGTCGCTCCAGCTCGGCCACCTTGTCGGCGTCACCGTCGAAGAGGTCGAGCTGGTCGGCAGCCGTGCCCACCGGGCCCTTGATGCCGCGCAGCGGGTAGCGGGCGATCAGCTCCTCCAGCCGGTCGTACGCGATGAGCAGCTCCTCCGCCGCCGACGCGAAGCGCTTGCCCAGCGTGGTGGCCTGCGCCGCCACGTTGTGCGAGCGGCCGGTCATGACCAGCTCGGAGTGCTCGTACGCGAGCCACGCCAGCCGGGCCAGGGTCGCCACCACCCGGTCCCGGATCAGCTCCAGCGAGGCACGCACCTGAAGCTGCTCGACGTTCTCGGTGAGGTCCCGCGAGGTCATCCCCTTGTGCACGTGCTCGTGCCCGGCCAGCGCGCTGAACTCCTCGATGCGGGCCTTCACGTCGTGCCGGGTGACCCGCTCCCGCTCGGCGATCGATGCGAGGTCGACCTGGTCGAGCACCCGCTCGTACGCCTCGACCACGCCGTCCGGGACCGCCACGCCCAGGTCACGCTGTGCGCGAAGCACGGCGAGCCACAGCCGCCGTTCCATCCGGACCTTCTCCTCGGGCGACCAGAGGGCGACCAACTCGGGCGAGGCGTACCGGTTGGCGAGCACGTTCGGGATCGTCGTCACGTACCTCATTGTCCGTCACCCGCCCGAGCCGGCCGGGACCGGGCCGGCTCGGGCGGGAGTCCGCCCGGCCCAGGTCAGGGCAGCTCGTAGATGATCACCGGCCCGGAGACCAGGCGGATCGGGGCCAGCTCGGCCAGGGCCGGCGACACGCGGCCGGCCCGGGTGTCGGCGAACAGCCACCGGACGCCGTACTCCCGGCGCAGCCGGTCCAGGTCCGCCGCCACGGGCGCGTTGAACACCCGCTCGTTGAGCGCGAACAGCGCCGCGTCGGGGGGGTCCTGCCGGGCGTACCCCAGTCCGTAGCGACCGTGCGCGGCGAGCGCCGCGTCGGTGTAACCCCAGCTCTCCACCACCGCCCGGTGCCCACCCAGCCCGGTCACCCAGAACGCGCGGGCGTCGCAGTGCCGCGTCGTCCGCACCGGTCGGCAGTGCACATTGGTGGCGACCACGTCGTCGGCGTCGGCGTGCGCGTCGAGCCAGAGGGCGGCCCGAGCCTCCGCCCGGGTGAGCACGTACCGCGTCTCGCTCGGCGTCGGCGGCACGCCGGCCACCGTGGACCGGCTGTCGCGCAGCCGCAGCGCCGCCGACACCGTCCCCTGGGTGCCGACCGCGACGCTGGCCGCGAGGATCGCCGCGGTGGCGGCGGCCACCGCCGCCGCCCACCACCGACCGCCGTCCCGACGGCGCAGCAGGACAACGACCAGGACACCGAGTACGCCCGCGAGCAGCACCAACGCCGCGAACCGTCCCGCCGACGCGGCCAACGCCCCCCACCAGCCGCGCAGCGAGGCGGAGGGCTTGCCGGCCTTTGGGACGGCGAGAGCGAACGCCACGCCGGCCAACGCTCCGACGGCCAGCACCGGCCAGCGGGGGCGCGTGGCGGCGAGCAGGTGACCGGAGAGCAGCACCCCGATCGGCAGCACCGCCAGCCAGAAGTAGACCTGACTGGCCGACGGGTGGTGGAACACCCAGGTGGCGCCCACCCCGGCGAGAACGGTGCCGCTGAGCAGCCAGGTCGCCGGGTCGGCGCGGTGCCGGCGGGAGAACAGCAGCAAGGTGCCGGCCAGCCGAGGCGCCTGCATCAGCAGCCACCAGCCGAGGATGCCGCAGGCGAAGAGCCCGGCCGGCCCGCCACCGGCGGCGAGCCCGGGCGGCACGAGACCGCCCGCGCGGGTGCCGTCGTGGCCGCCGAAGGTCTGCCCGTACGGCAGCATGAAGCGCAGCAGCCCGAACACCTGCACCCGTAGCGTCCCCGCGCCGCCACCGGCGAAGAGCCGGTAGCCCACGGCCGTCGCCGCGAGCAGGAGGGCCAGCGCCACGACGGTGGGCCAGGGCACCCGACCCCGCCGCCACACGGTCACCACGGCAGTGATCACAAGGCCGGCGAGCAGGGCCGGCAGCGCGCTGGACTTCGACCCGGCGCACGCCAGGCCGAACGCCGGCACCAGCGCCCAGCCGGGCCCGAGCGCCCGGCCGCGCACGGCGTCCAGGCAGAGCCCCACGAGCGCGACGAAGAGCGCCAGCACGTACGTCTGCGACGGGCTGGCCACGGACAGGACGCCGGCCGCGTCGGTCAACGCCGAGCCGAGTGCCACCGGGAGCCCGACGTACGTCACGGCGGCGACGACCGGCCCGGTCCACCAGACCCGGCTCAGATCACGAGCCACTCCCGCGCTGACGAGCACGGCCGTGACCGCCACCGGCACCAGCCACAGGCGCAGCAGCACCAGCGCGGGCGAACTGCCGGTGATCATGCTGGCGCTGGCCATGTGGGCGTCGGAGAGGTAGTGGTAGCGCAGCGGCTCCCCGGCCACGTGCGGCAGTACGAACGGCATGTCGCGGGTCAGCTCCTGCACCAGCGACAGGTGGTAGAAGAGGTCCGGATAGTAGGTGTGGTCGGCTGCCGGTGGCACCGGGTTGCCGGGCCACTGCACAGCGGCCCAGGCCAGCACCAGCAGCAGCACCGCCGCCATCGCCACGTGCCAGGCCAGCGGCAGAGGGTTGCGCCGCTCGATCCGCCAGTGCCGACGCAGTCGCGGCACGGCCAGGAAGAGCAGCACCACCGGTGCCGCCCACCAGCGCAGCAGGTGCTGCTGGCCGGTGGCCGCCGCCAGGGCCCAGGCGGCGAGTTCCAGCACGAGACCGGTGGCGGCGCCGAACCCGAGGTCCTCGGGCAGGTTGCCCCGGCTG